>VGSE01000018.1 GCA_016875135.1 Deltaproteobacteria bacterium | reverse complement strand
CAAGAAGTTTAGACTTCTTCCCAAAGACTTTACGATTGAGTCGGGAGAGCTCACCCCTTCGCTAAAACTCAAAAGAAAAGTTTGTGCCGAACGCTATAAAGATTACATTCAATCGCTCTATTAGAACATACTTGGCCCTAATGACTTTTATTGAATGCTTGTGCTTAATCGGTTTTTAGTGCGTACCAACCACGAATTGAGGAGATCCAGACTTTTTGATGTGAGAGATTTATCCTTTACTGCAAGATGACAATCTCTAAAACACGGAAGCCCGGAATCAGCATTCTTTTGCATGGCGATTATTTTTTTATAATCTAGCTCATCCCACTTTTGATGTAGTAAATTGCCAATTTTTAGCTCACAACCATAATCATTACAGCACGCGAGGGCAGTCCCATCAGGCAGGATTACTGGCCTCTTTTTTTCGTGGACCTTATCGCATGTAACAGCACAATTTGATTTCTTGTGGGAAAGTTGTACTTGTCCTACAGACTCCAAATTTCCAGCACGAGAGATGATTGGTTGAAAATGATATTTAAGGCCATGCTGATCTAGTTTCTTGTTTATTTCTGTAAATTTAGAAACATCGAAAGCAACTTCTTCAAAATGAACCAAGGGAATATACTTTTTGATGGCCCACAGTTTGTCCCATATCTCTTCATCAAACCCCGGCATATCCTGCCTATCTCCAACATGAACATTTAAATACAATTTGTTTAATTGCCCCAAGGCTTTAATTTGTTCTACAGTAATCTTGTATCCTGTTGTGAAAATAGAGAAGTAAGTTACCAGTGGATGCGACTGAGCAATCTGACATAATTCAAACCAATTTGGTATAGCTAATGGTTCGCTCATACCGGCAAAATAAACCTCAATCGGAGCGTTCTGATAAGAAGCATTGTCTAAAATGACTCGAAAATCCTCGGCAGACAAAACCTTTTTTGTTCCACAATCTGAATTAAGAAATGTACTTTGTGGACAAAAATTGCACCTAATCGGGCAACCTACCCTTAAATTCATTTCTATTGATCTATAAGCCATAAATAAAATCCCCGGTAATTAGTGTATCTGCTAGGTTGGTTCCGAACTTGAGTACATCTACTGATCAGTATTAATTATAATCCGGTTATTTAAGAAAACACTTTGCATAGAGTCAAAGAATGGTAGCGAAAGTTAAATGCTTCTTCATGGATGGATAGGTGGAGGCGATGACCGTAAAGTATCCTTGGTCCTCTATAAGTCTTTGCAATTTAAGAAAAAATATATCGGACCAGCCTCTTAAAAAGCCCACTCAAAAGGAGCAAGTATTATTAGAACGTTGAAACAATCTTCTTAAAATGATCTCCTCGCTCTTCGTAGTTTTTGAACATGTCCTGGCTTGCGCAACCAGGAGAGAGAAGAACAACATCGCCTGAGCGAGATTTTTGATAAGCGACATAGACCGCTTCTTCAAAAGTTCCGACTAGAAAAGTTTCACTGAAATCACCGATAGCTCGGTTAAGCTTCTCTTTAGCTTCACCCACTAGAATCAGGCTTTTAACATACTTTTTAACATAGGGAGCTAAGGATTCGTATTCTTCTCCCTTGTCTTTTCCCCCTGCAATCAAAATCACAGGTTCGCGGAAACTCTCTAAAGACTTCATTAGTGAATGAACGTTTGTTCCCTTAGAGTCATTATAGAAAGAAACTTGATTTTTTCTAGCCACAAACTCCATACGATGTGGGAGCGATTTGAAAGTTAATAGAACCTTTTGAATAGCTTCATTAGAAATACCGACAAGTTTGCAGGCCAGTAAGGAAGCCATCATATTTTCTCGGTTATGTAATCCTCGCAGCAGGGCTCCTTGAAGCTCAAAGGCGTGCTCTTTCCAGCGCTCCGAGCGAAGACTCAATTGACCGTTTTCAAGATTAGCTCCTTGAAACTTCTCTGCATAGTGAGCAGGAACTTTCGCAAAACTATCGGTTGTAAAATAAAAATGGCTCGAAGGCGTACCGGAAAGAAGAGACATCAACTTGGGATCTCTTAAGTTGGTCACAATAAAATCCTGATCTGTCATGTTGTTTTTCAAGCGAATTTTAGCCTTAACGTAATCTTCAAATCCCGAATATCGATCCAAGTGATCGGGAGCCACATTAAGAAATACTGCTACCCGAGGTTTGAAATCAAAGCAGGTTTCCAGTTGGAAGCTGCTCACTTCAACCACGACGAAATCAGATTTTTCACGTTTCAACAGATACTCACAAAGCGGAACTCCGACGTTACCACCCAAAAATGCAGTTTTTCCACCTGCGCGAATCATTTCAGCTATTAAATGAGAAGTCGTAGTCTTACCATTGGTTCCAGTAATCGCGATAATGGGTTCTGTGATAAATTGAGAAGCCAATTCGATCTCACTAATCACAGGAATATTACTCTTTCGAGCTTGCTCGAGCGGCTTAATATCCAAGCGCACTCCGGGGCTCACCACAATTAAATCTTGATCGGTAAAAGTTTTTAAAACGTGTTTACCTAATTCGGATTCAAACTCGTAACCTTCTAAAGCATCTAAAGAGTCTTTTAAATCGCTCTTATTGAGTTCGTCCGTCACAGTAACTTTTAAGCCCTTTTTACAAAGTAACTTAGTTGCTGAAACACCGCTTTTTCCAAGCCCCACTACTAGGGCACGCATTCCTTTTTTTGCCTTCTCCATATATTTTCCTCTCTACCTTAACTTCAATGTTGCTAGTCCTAACATAGCTAGAACTAAAGATATAATCCAAAATCGCACCGTAATTTGCGGTTCTGCCCAACCCGACAATTCAAAATGGTGATGAATCGGAGCCATGCGAAAAACCCGCTTTCGAGTTGTTTTAAAAGAAATCCTCTGGGTAATAACTGAGACCGCTTCAACAACAAAGATTCCGCCAACTATGGCCAGGATAAATTCGTTTTTGGTAATCACAGCTATCGTGCCCAAAGCAGCCCCTAAGGCTAAAGCCCCCACATCTCCCATGAATACTTGAGCTGGGTAAGTATTAAACCAGAGAAATCCCATTCCGCTACAAACGATGGCTGCACACAAAATAGAGAGTTCACCGGACTCTTTAATAAAGGGAATGTAAAGGTACTCGGCCAATTTAGCATGACCTGATAAATAGGAAAGAATCCCAAATGTAAGAGCCGTAGTGATAATAGGGCCAATCGCTAAACCATCTAACCCGTCTGTTAAATTAACCGCATTCGAGGAACCCACAATAACTAGCCAAGCCAAGGCAAAATAGATCCAAGACAACTGCGGATTTATCGTTCTAAAGAACGGAATATTAAGATTGGTATCAATTTTGAGAACAGCGAACAGCACATAGATCGTTATTAAAGTAAAAAGGGTTTGTAGAACCATTTTACTTCTCTCTGACAAACCCTTGGAATTCTTCTCAGTGATTTTTTTAAAATCATCGAGCCAACCAATAAACCCAAATGACAACATAACTCCCAATACGACCCAAATGTATTTATTGGTGAGATCAGACCAAAGGAGAGTGGAAATCGTGACGCAAAGTAAAATCAGGATTCCACCCATCGTGGGAGTTCCGGATTTCTTTAAATGGCTTTGAGGGCCATCGGTTCGAATTGTTTGGCCATACTGTTTGTTGCTTAGCATTTTGATAAAATGGGGGCCAAGAACCAAACTCAAAACAAAAGCAGTGAGTCCCGCACCGAGGGCTCGAAATGTAATGTATTTAAAGACGTGCAATGCATGAAATGACCCATGCATTGGGTATAGTAATTGGTATAGCAAACTCTTCTCCCGCGCTGTGGTTTATTAAAATACCGTTAAACGAGCAAGGAAAAACTTATAACAGACTGAATATATTGCATTATTTAAATGAAATTACTAGGCTAATTTAGTGATTCCGTGCGTAATGATTGATTAGCTGTCCGCTTTGAGTAGGTGATTAAATTGATAGACCCATCTTATTTCCCTGCGCATCGCCCGAGCCCTAAGTTATTTATCAGACAGATTGAACACCTGGACTCTGTTCCCACGAAACTCGAGGATAAAGGCAGTAAAAGATAGTGTATCTAAATAAAATGAAATGGGTCCATTAAGCACTCCATAGTTACTTGCCCCAGTAGGAAGGGGCACAGGTGTCGCCTCGGACTGTGTGATTTTTGTTAATCTATTTTTGTTATTATCAAGCACAAAATGGGCGATAGGAGAGTGCCGTGGCGCCACAGCCTTAGGTGCAATATAATCAATTCCCGGAGTTCCAATCAACCTCGTTTGTGTAACCGCATTGTTTGAGATGCTAATTTTATAAACTTGGTGGTTATCACAAACATAGATTGCATCACTCTGGGCTAATACAAATGAGGGCTGAAAGAAAGTGTACGGGTTAAGATCCGTTTGGGAAATGGTCATGAGATGGGCTCCCTGCGAAGTGAATTTTTGAATTCGATGGTTTCCTGTGTCTGCCACGTATAAATTTCCCGAGCTATCAAAAGATAATCCTCTAGGAGACTGAAATTTGCCTATATCTGTTCCCTGCGTTCCAAAACTCGATTTATACTGAAGACTGGAATCAAAAACCGAAATTCGATGATTAAACTGGTCCGAGACATAGATAAAGCCCGAAGAACTAATAGCGATTCCCCAAGGGGAATTCAATTGGCCAAGAGATGAACCGAACGAGCCAAAAGCTCCCAAATAATCACCCGACGGTGAGTACTTCACAACGCGGTGGTTGCCCGAATCCACAACGAAAATGTTTTTAGAACCATCCAGTGCAATGGCCGTAGGATTTTTAAGATCCACTGAAGGCGGCTTAGGCAAAATGGGAGGTAGTACATCAAAGATCAGGTTTTGAACCTGATTAAGTTTATCTTTAGCCTCGATGACAACCCTTCCTTTTCGTTCAGCGGTGCTTTCAAAAATGTAATAATAGGACTCCCGTGTTATTCCGAGCTCGCTCAGAAGCTGATCATAGGAAATTTGAAAGGTTCCCTGGCCATTTTTCTCGTCATCACCCAGCTGTTCTCCATCCAAATTGGTGGTGTAGATCAATCCTCTGATAGGAAAGCCCGGTCTCGCACCTAAATTGACATGCCAAATGGGGGACGTGGTCCTAGTGAAAGTTATCGAGCCTAAGTTAACCTCGCCCTGAGGGCAGCTATCGGTCTTGGGAAAAATAGGAGCATTCAACGTGCCCAAAGGAGCTGGTGAACATCTCAGAACTACGATGGAATCTTTGGTAGACTTCACAGCAACGGTTCTCGCATTACCGGACTTAACTAAAAATTTTAACGGATGCTGTGCCGCTTGGTTTAATTTTTTTTCTAATAATGGACTCTTTTCCCCTGATAACAGTTGGTATTGATTCGAGTTAAAATTAATAGGCGCCGCCACTACCACCACTTGTTGGGCCGTTTGTCCCACCTGGTCAGTAACCCTTAGAGTAACCGGATAATTGAATTCTCGACCGGCGGGTAACAAAGGGGTAAATGTTTGTTGATCCGGGCGACTATTTACCCCACTTAACGTTCCCCCATCACTCTCAACTAGAGAAAAAGTATAGGGTCCCTGACCGAGAGATGCTGTAAAGGTTTGAGCTGGATCTCCGGGTTTCATCCAAGCCTTGCTTGGGGGGGAAAGCCTAACTGGGGGAACCACAACAACCGAGCGAGAAGCGGTTTGCCCGAGACCATCTTGCACTTGAATATTCACTGTCACATTCGCATTGAGATTTGTGGGTGAATTAAAAACTTTGGTCGATACACTAGCGGGAGAGGCCTCGTTAAGTGTTCCTCCCGTCGACCCACTCGTAATTATAAAAGAATAAACTCCATTACCACCGGAAGCCGTCAGCGTTTGAGAATTTCCTCCTTTAACTGGAGAAGTGACAGCTGCAAGTTGCACTGGAGTTTTTAAATTAATATTAGCGTCAACTGTTTGTCCTAAACTATCAGTCACGGTAACTCGAACAGTTGAGGCACTAAGTATATTTGAGGGAGCTGTATAAACTCCGGCGGTCGTGATCTGCCCCGAGCCGCCATTGAGTGAATAGGCGTAAGGCGATTTACCGCCTGCTGGAACAAGAGTGACGGTATTAAGCTTTGCTGTTCCCGCTAAATCTTTTGTCGCAGGAGAGACACTCAGAGAGGGGTAAGTCGAAACAGTCAATTGAACTTTCTGATCCAGATTGTTAGAGACGGCAATCACTGTGTCGGTTTTTGCAGTGACATTCGGCGCCGTAAAAGAGCCAGCAGGAGTGATGGTGCCAGGACCCGAGACGATAGAAAAGCTATTGCTCGAATTACCACCGCTTGAAGTAAGGACAATCACTTCACCTTGACGCAAATGGAGCTTGGGAGCTCCGATTGCTAGAGGATTTGCCACCGAAAGCTTTGTGCTGACAGATTGGCCCAACGAATCGGTGACAGTAATAGAAGTTTGATCACCCGCAGTCGCTACTCGGTTTGCTTTAAAGGTTCCATTCTTTGTATCGGCAAAAAAACCGACCGGATTTGTGCTATTGTTGGGGCTTGCCGAAAAAGTAAAAGGAGCTCTTCCTCCCTTAATATCAAACACTTTGGTTTTTCCAGCAGCCACCTTATCATTCTCGGGACTGATGACCAAACCAACATTAACTAGGGCAGTTGCGATCTCACCAGACGAATCAGTGATAGTCACAGTTTCCGTTCCTGACCAATCGCTAGGAGCTTGATAGAGCCCTAGAGAAGTGATCGTTCCCTTATTTGGGGACAATGCGAAAACATAGGGAATCAATCCACCGCTGTAATCGAATGGCATCCTGTCTCTTCGTTGCAAATTGACCGAATTCGGCGAGAGTGTCAGAGGTATACTAACAATCAACCTAGCCTCTGCTGTTTGCCCAAGGTTGTCGGTCACTCTAAAATTTACGATACCACTTTCATTGGTGCTCGTAAATAATCCTTCCTGGGTTACGTTTGCAGCACTTCCTTGAGTGATGCTGAATGTGGGGGGGGCTTCTCCTCCGAAGACCGTGAAGGGGCTAGCCGTCTGATTAAAGTTCATACTAAATTTATCGGGTAAAATCACAAGGGGGGTTTTAACGTAGAAGGTTGTGCTGCCCGTTTGGTTGATCGCATCGGTAGCGCTCACCGTCACCGAGAACTGATTATCCACCGAAGGAGGTGCAGTAAAGACTCCAGTCGTGGAATTAATAGAACAACCATTAGCATTACCCACGATTTGATAGCTATAACTTGTGCTGCCACCGGTGGCTGAAAACGTGTGAATCGCACCTTGAAACAGATTCCTAGGAGGGGGAGCTAAGCTCACAGGAGTTACAAGATTAATGGTGGCTGTGGCCGTACGCTGGAGCCCATCAGTCACAGTCAAAACGACGCTTGAATTTTGAGAGATGACTGAAGGAGCAGTGAAAATCTTCTGGGTAGTGGAATCACCAGACAAACTTCCAACACTACTGGGAGTCAAAGAAAAAGTGTAAGAGCCATTTCCTCCAGAAGCACTAAAAGATTGGTTTTGCAGTTGCCCTAAATTAACTGAAGCAGGCAACAACTTCAAAACCGGGTCGACCGTGACGGCACTATCGAAAGTTTGCCCCAATCTATCGGTCACTCGAACTGTAAAATTAAGACTAGCTGAAATGGGTGTAGTACTTGAAAGAACCCCAGTGGTCGAATCCAAAGTTACTGAGTCAAAGGTACCTAATAAACTATAAGTATAGGGCCCTTCTCCTCCCGATGCCATAAAAGTGTGGGCATTCCCTTGCACAATAGAAACAGTAGGCGGGTTAATAACTACGGGCGGTTTCACATTTAGGATTGCAGTCTTAGTACGATTGGCAGCATCCTGCACGGTCAAAGTCGCACTAGCAGGTTGGAGCGTAGGATTAGTTGCGGTGAATGTTACACTCTCACCAATCTTGTTAATGGGATTTGAAGAAAGTGTCCCAATTCGATCTAGGCCAGAAAGAGAATAAGGTGGGAATCCACCGTTCACTGTAATGGTTTGAGTGCCACCTCCCCTTAAGGTCACCGTGCTAAAATTTAATGTAATAGGGGATGCAATGTTCACTTCAGCAATATCCGTTCGATTCAGACTGTCGGTTACTTTCACTTGAACTACAACAGGAGGGGTCAGGGCAGGAGGCGCCGTAAATAATCCTGTGTTGGGGACGATAGTGGCGTTGTTTGAATTTCCAATAATAGAATAGCTTAGGGGCCCCGTCAGTCCGGGGGTCGTTGCAGTGAAGGTAAAGTTACCGCCAGGACTGAGGTTAACGTTTTTCGGAGAGATCTGAAGAGGCTCAAGGACCGTGATTTTAGTCCTGACCACTTGACCTCGGCTATCCTCGAATCGAAGCCAGACTAAACCTGGGATTCTTGAGTCTGCAACAAACCTAAGGCCATTTTGCAACGGCTGCAACGAGCCACGGCCTGAATCTAGCGCTGATGTGTAAGGTTGCACTCCCCCGGTAACGGTAAAGATTTGTTGCTGTCCGAGAGAAAGAGTGGCCTGGGGCGGAGTCACAGTTAAAAGACCGTTAGTGATTCTATCTGTAACACTTCTGCGGTCTCCACCCATACACCCAACAACACTAAATAAGGCCGATATCGCCAGAGTACAGATAACTAATCTAGATGTTCCCCAAGGCAGAGTGTAGCGTAATGACATAAATCCTCTTCCAACGTTCTATTTTTGTATTTTAAAGAATTAAATGAATAGTTTCAGTGAAAGAATTATGGAGATTTCTTCACAATTGATTTAAAGGAAACCTTTTGAGAGGTTGTACAGCTTGTTGACTAAACAATGGACAATCCTAAAGCTTTCTCCCTACCCTAAGACGGATAAAACCGAATCGAGTTTAACCCCTCGAGAGCCTTTAAGGAAAACGATGTCTTGTGGTTTAAGCCACTTTGGCAAATCTTTCATTAGGGCTTTAACGTCATCTACATGATGAGTTTCGATGTGAGGAAAGCTCCTAATGACTCTATCTGAAATTCTTCTTGCATCTCCTTGAACCGTAACCAATTTTAAAAGAGGTTTCTCCTGTGTTATCCAAGAAACTAAAAACTCTCCTATTTCATCATGTAACGCAGAAGAAAAGGCCCCTAACTCTCTCATTTCTCCTAGAACCAGCACTTTTCTCCGTCGATGATTCATCTTGGTCAGCGACTTTAATGAAGATAATAAGGCTTTGGGATTTGAGTTGTACGTTTCATCGATCAAAATCTTACGGTCCGAAAGAGTCACGATTTCTCCTCGATGGGGAGCAGGCTTGATCTCAGCCATTCTCTTTTTTATGTCTACAAGGGGAACATCGACTAAGCGAACCATAGCAATCGCCGCAATAATATTCTGAGCTTGATGTTCACCAAAGATCGGCAAAGAAAAAGAGACCTCTTCTGCTCCGATAGAAATTCTTAAATTTAAAAAACCAGTCTCAGGATCCATTTCCTGGCTTTGCAAAAAAACATCGGCAGTTTTTTCTTGTTGGGAGTAGCTCAAAACCTTCAAGCTTGACTCTTGAAAATGAGGGAAAGACTGTTTAAACGCCTCCATTACCCAGGGATCATCAGCATTGAGAGCAATACCTCGGGTTTGTGAGGACTGAGATAAAAAATCGAACATCTCTTTTTTCGCGCGAAAAATCCCCTCTTGTCCTCCTAATTTTCCGATGTGGGCATCTCCAATATTGGTGATCAATCCATAGTGGGGTTTGAATCTCTGACAAAGTTCAAGAATTTCTCCAAAATTATTCATTCCCATTTCAAGTACGAGATTTTTTGTTGTATCTTTAAGTAAGCATAATGTCCGCGACACACCCATCAGATTATTGAAGCTAGCCGGTGAACTAACCGTATTATCACTGAGAAGAACAGCTACCATATCTTTCGTCGAAGACTTTCCGGCACTTCCAGTTATCGCAAAAACCGGTCCCTGAAAAAGATCCCGCATTTTCTGACCGATAGCGATCAACCCTCCAAGTCCGTTTTTTACTTTAATTTTGGGAATGGACACTTCTTCGGGACTTTCGCAAATAACTCCAAGAGCTCCGAGTTTGGCAGCCTCTTGAATAAAAAGATTCCCATCAAATGAATCCCCTCTCAATGCCAAAAAGACATCTCCGGGCTTCAAGGTTCTAGAGTCTGTTGAGATCTGCCCAACACTAAAATCACTCCGATCGGGTGCGGAAAGCTCTCCCTCTGTCCATTCTGCAAGATCTTTGAAGGTCGTACGATCGAACATGAAATTCTCCGAAGATAGTGGTTTAAAAAAGCTAAAGCTCGATTTAAGAATTATAATAATCTTTAACTACGCATTTATCATCGAAATCCTGCTTTTGATTTCCTATGACTTGATAGGTCTCATGACCTTTTCCGGCAATCAAAATCAGGTCTTCGGGCTGAGCCATCTTTAGTGCCAAGTAAATAGCCAGACGGCGATCGACTTCGCGATAGTATTGAGTCGTTTGACGATTGATACCGGTTTCAATTTCATCGATAATCGTTTGAGGATCTTCCGTCCTCGGATTATCCGAAGTGACAATCGTGACGTTACTATACTTGGAAGCTACCCTTGCCATCTTTGGCCTTTTGCCTCGGTCTCTGTCCCCCCCACAACCAAATACCGTAATTATCTTACACTTCGAATCACCCCGAAGTTGTTGCAGGCTTCTTAGAACATTTTCAAGCGCATCATGGGAATGGGCGTAATCGACAAAAACATTGGGGTAATACTCACCGGTCATAGCTCTTTCCAGTCTGCCGGGAGCTCCAGTCGCATCGACCAAAGCGGAGATGGCACTCGATAACTCTAACCCTAGCCCTTCAACTATCGCCAAAACGCTTAGACTATTTTGAAGGTTGTGAAGCCCTATTAGAGGAGATTGAAGTTCAAAAATACCGTGAGGTGTCACTATTTTGGCTCGCGTCCCACGTTTTCCAAATGAACTCTCGGTCGCACAAAAGGAGGCTTGTGGATCTTTCAACGAAAAGGTGAGCTGTCGAGATTGCTTTGTTAGAGCTAATATCTGCTGAGCCTTTGGATCATCCAGATTAATCACCACACAGGGAAGGCTATAATCTATAAACAACTTCATCTTCGCCTCAAAATACTGCTCCATCGTCTTATGGTAATCGAGATGGTCTTGAGTAAAGTTGGTAAAGACACCTATTTGAAACTGAGATCCTAAAGGTCTTGATTGATCTAAAGCTATAGAAGAGACCTCCATCGAACAAACATCTACTTTGTTCTGACCCATTTTGTGAAAAAGTTGCTGAAGCTCTAAAGCTCCCGGAGTCGTTAAATTAGATTCGAGAATTTGCGTTCCGATTTTATTGTGGACAGTTCCTAGGAGACCCGTCTTTAGTCCCATCCGAGTTAAAACTTGATCAAGTAAAAAAGTGGTTGTGGTTTTCCCATTTGTACCCGTGATACCTACGAGTTTTAATTGTTGAGTGGGATGGCCCCAAAATCTGGAGGCAATTTTCCCTAACATTTCTCTTGTTGATGAAACCTTGATCAACCCGTTGCCGCTCATTGCACAGCTGCTTTCGACAACAGCTAAGGATCCCTTGGATAAAACATCGGCCACAAACTGATGGCCATCCAATTGACTTCCTCGAATAGCAACAAATAAGCTTCCTGGTTTAGCCAGCCTTGAGTCCTGAATGACTTGGGAGACTGAGTCATCCCAGTTGACGTTGGATTCGGTCGTTTCTGTCGACTTTATGAGTTCTTTTAAAGTTTTCACGACATCCTAAAAACTACAAGCCTATTTCACTCATGTCATCAAAGATTTGACCAAAGAGTGGTATTTAACTGTTGGGTGAGAAGTGGAGACTGACATCGGTCTTGGGAGAAATAATCGCACCTGATTCCGGAGATTGGCGATCCACAAATCCCTCTCCCGCCATTTTTACTGAGCTCACATGTTCTCCAAGAATTCTTAAAGCCTCTCTCATGCTCAGACCTTTTAAGTTTGGCATATACCAAATACCGTCTGAAGCCACTCGGATTTCGGGCATTGGAATTAAAGGAGGTAACTCTTTAGACTTGGGTGCTTCGACGAAATTCTTAACAACTGCTGTTTTAGGGACTCGATCCAATATTTGTAAGGATCTTTCCGCTATTCGCTTAAAAACCGGTGCTGCATTTAACCCCCCATAATAGGGAGCTCTTGGCTCATCGATCATAACACCAATTAATAACTCCGGTCTCTCCGCAGGTAAAAACCCGATAAAAGAAGAGAGATACTTTTTACTATCATACCCTTTTCCCATCTCATATTTTTGGGCCGTTCCCGTTTTGCCAGCTACGTGGATTCCCTCGATTCGAGCTTTAATGCCCGTCGCCTTTTGCGCTTCGGTCACGGAAACCAATATTTTTCTCATGGCTTTTACGGTGCTTAAGTTAAGTACTCTGTTCTTATTGGAGTCATTCCCTGCGGAAATTTCAATTTCATTAAGTAAAATCTTTGGCCTAATCCAATACCCGTCATTAGCAAACGGAAGATAAGACATGACCATCTGGAGAGGCGTTACTGAAATTCCCTGACCAAACCCCACAGTCGCCTGATAAAAACTTTTCCAAACTTCATCACCTTTAAGAGAAGAATAAGCTTCACCAGGTAGAGAAATTTCGGTTTTTTTAGCTAGATTAAATTTTTGGATTGCACTTTTCATCCTTTTTGGTCCAAGCATCAGTGCAATTTTAGCTGCACCCGAATTACTTGAATGTTGAATGATCTCGGAGACCGAGATGTGACCAAAGCGGTGATTATCCTCAGCTTCATGAATCGTCATATTCCCGATCCTCAACTGACCCATTTCGCAGTCGATTTTTGTTTCGGGGTTTAAGAGCCCTAGTTCTATAGCCTCAGCTACAAAGATGGGTTTAAGAGTGGAACCCGGTTCATAAAGGTGAGACGTCCACAAATTGGTAGAATGGGAAATAGGAAATTGATTGGGCTGGTTGGGATCAATCAAAGGGCGTTGCCCTATAGCAATAATCTCTGCTGTTCTTGGATCGATAACAACAGCCATAATATTTTTTCCACCGTACTGTTGTTCTGCTTGCTCAAGTTCTTCATCGACAACATGCTGCACTCTGCGATCAATTGTTACTCTAACTCCGTCCTTAGTATCGAAGCTTTCTCCATATTTTTTTTCTAAATAACTGAGATTACCTTTGCCATCTCTCAGAATAGCCATCCGGTTTCGAGCATCGATCAGTTGCTTATCCAAAGAAAACTCTAAACCCGCAATTCCATTTCCATCGATATCTGTGAATCCAATTGTTTGAGCTGCTAGAGTTGAGTTGGGGTAAAAGCGATGATTTTCGGGCTCGACAAAAATACCCTCTAACTTTAGGGCAGTAAGTTTACTTGCCAATTCTTCTGTCAACTGCCTATGTATCCAAACAAAGTTTTTCGTCTTATCTAGTCTTTGTAGCCATTTTTTAGGACTACCTCCTAAAACTTTTGCCAGAGAAATGGCCGTTTTTCTTCTGGCACGAATCATTTTAGGGTGCGCAAAAACAGAAACTGACGGCATACTCACCGCTAATTCCTCTCCATTTCTATCAAGGATAGGCTGACGATATTGAATTTTTTTATTCACTTTTAGGTATTGTCTTTGAGCTAATTTTTCAAGTCCGGAATCCTTCCAAAGCTGTAACTGAAACAACCTAAGTCCAATTAAAATAAAAAAACCTACAAAACAGATGTAAACAAAACCCAATCGAATTTTGATCCACTGGTTCATCTAGAAGTTCTCTCGTTTCGCTTCAGTCGATTGAAGTTTTAAATTTTGACTCATTTTAGGCGGCTCAAGTCCCAATTCTTCCGCCAATACTTCTAATTTTTTCGGGCTGGTCATTTTTAACCATTTGACTCTCAAGCGCTGTGTTTCCTGTTCCATCTGACGGTAGTGCCGCTCTTTTTCAACAAACTGATAAGTGGCTTTGACAGTTAAAGCTCGAACCCACACAAGCGCAGCAGCCAAAACGAAGACTGACCCCGAAAGCAAAATGAGCTCCCTTAAGGGAGAAGTGTCTTTTTTCATGAAATGATTTTTTTGGAGATTTACTTAAATGATATCTTTATTTTACGTCTATATTTAGATTTTTTCAACGCACCGAAGTTTAGCACTCCGCGCTCTAGGATTTTCCTCAAGCTCTTTTACTGACGGTTCAACCGGTTTCTTCGTGATAAGCTTCACCCAATTCTTTTTGGGGCACCGACAGATTGGCTCATCACAGACGCACCTTCCCGAAGCCTTCTGAAATATCTTTTTTACAATTCGGTCTTCCGTCGAATGAAAAGTAATGACCACAAGCCTCCCACCAGGCTTCAAGAATTGAATCAACTGAGGAATAGTTGTTTCCATCTCTTCCCGCTCTTGATTCACCATCATTCGTAACGCGGTAAACAATGCCGTTGCGGGGTGCGATTTTCCAGGTATTTTGGGACCGGCCAATTTAGCTAGTTCAACGGTGTTCGAGAGCTTACCCTGATGAAAAGCCTCTTTAATTTTCCTGGCTAATCTTCTTGAGTCTCTAATCTCAGCATTAAGATAAATTTGATCGGCCAATTCGTCGGCCGTCAGATGCGTAAGCCACACCGACAGAGGTTCGCCCACCCCAGGATTCATTCGCATATCCAAAGGCCCAGGCTTCATAAGAGAAAATCCTCTCTCAGCCTCCAAAAGCTGCCGAGTGCTTACCCCTAAATCAACTAAGATCCCATCAAACTCAAGTCCTTCAGTCTGGCTCAAAAAGCGCGAAAAAGGCCCCTCCACCAACTTCAATCGGGGATCTAGACGATTTTTTCCCTCATTTCTATACCGCTCTAAGGTGCTATGGTCCCTATCATTGCCGACCAATAATTTAATGCTTCGCTCCAAAAGCACATCAGAATGGCCCCCTTCTCCGAAGGTCAAATCAGCGTAAACCCCACCCTCTTTTAGACTAATATTTTCAATAACTTCACTAATAAGAACCGGTCGATGAAGCCTTTCCATACACCCTCTTTTATGCGTCGCGTATTTTTTTCCTAAAGCTTTATAACGCAGTGCCGATAAAAACACTGTGCGGCGTAACGCGCTGCACGACACAACCCATTTACTAGGTTCTAACCCAAAGGGGAAGAACTAAAGGAGCTTACCATGGCACTTACTATATTGAATAATTTAGCTTCACTCAACACGAAGCGTCACCTGGAAGAGTCTTCCGATAAATTTGCACAGGCTGCTGAACGACTCTCCACCGGTCGAAGAATCAACAAATCTGGAGATGATGCCGCCGGTCTATCTATTTCAACAACTATTGAAGGGCAGGTGCGCAGTATTCAACAGGCCAAAAGAAATGCTCAAGACGCATTGTCTCTCATGCAAGTTGCTGAAGGGGGGATGAACGATATTAACAACTTAGTTATTAGGCTCCGCGAATTAGCCATCCAAGCCGCCAGTGACAATATTGGAGATGCTGAACGAAACATGGTTCAGTTTGAAGTGGATCAGTTAAAACAAGAAATTGATCGACTCTCGGAATCAACCAGGTTTTTTGATACCTCGCTACTAAACGGTCAAGGACGAGACTTTGTCTTTCAAATAGGCCCTGACAACGACGAAAACAACAGACTTGAATACGACGCTTCAAAACTTGATTTGAGCCTCTCGGCTCTAGGGCTATCCGGCGTTGATGTGAGTAGCGTCAGCTCTGCAAGAAGCTCTCTAGAATCGATCGACGAATCGATGACAGCAATTGCAGAGCCCAGAGCTCAATTAGGAGCCTTACAAACTCGACTCAACTCTATTTCGACTAGTTTATCCGTCTATGAGGAGAATATGACGGCTGCTAAATCTCGAATTGTCGACGCCGACATCGCCAAGGAATCGGCGGAACTAGTCAAAGCTCAAGTGCTTCAAAAAGCCGGAGTGGCCGTTTTAGCCCAGGCTAATATGGCACCGGCGTTAGCACTGAAATTATTAGGAGATTAGTCTTCTGTTCCAGGTAAGCAACTCATGGGGAAAAATCGGCTTACTCTTTCATCGGAGTAAGCCGATAACGCCTATAGGAGTCCTTTCATGGCAGTCAACCCTCTACAATCCACTGTCCCTTATTCTATTTCAGCTTCCAATGAAACTGCCGACCACTCCAGGCAAAGAGAAGAAAAGCCCTCGAATAAAAACACACCAGCTAAAACAAACAAACCCATTACAAACTCCCCCATGTCAGCTCAAGAGACTAGTAATGCTAAATCTAGCGATAGAGAAGCCATTGAACTCACCAGTCAAATCATTGACAGCCAGAAGGTCATTGAACTTCTCTCGCATCGCCCCAAGTATAAGAAATCGCCGAAAAACTCATTTAAACTTCAAAAATCAGAGAACCAAAACAGCCAACTTTCTGACGTAAAAACACTAAATAAATCTTATTAATCCCTGCCGCTTTCACCATTCTTGATTGCTTAAACTTTTTGTTACTTTTATACTGAAGGAGTAGTTCTTAATCGATTTATTCCCCTATTTATTCCCTTAAATAATTAAGACCCTCTTAACTAAAGGAGTTTGGTGTGCCCGGAATCTCCATGGATTCAGTCTCAAATTTGAGCCCAGAATTCCAAAAAGCTTTTTCCGCGGCAGTTCAAGCCGAACGGCGCCCTATCCAACAACTAGAGAACCGAAAAACAACGATAGAATCTAAAACAAATTTATTAAACGACTTAAACACTAAAGTAGAGAGCTTAAAGGAGACCTTACCTACGGTGGGAACTCCTTTCGCAATCCGAGAGCTCTCTTTCACAAGTGACGATGACAAAGTTATTACAGGAAGCGCTGATAAAAGTGCGGCTGACAAAGGCAAACACAATCTCGAAGTACTTCAATTAGCAGGTTCTGCTTCAGCTCTTTACAACCCCATTTCGGATAAAAACGAAACGAGTATGGGTACCGGATACATCACATTCTCGAAAACCAATGGGGAAACTGAAGAAATATTTATCGATCAAGAAAATTCTAACTTAGAAGGAATAGCCAGAGTAATCAACTCTGCCGGCTTGGGTGTTAAAGCAACAGTAGTTAATGACAACTCAGAGGATGAACTCGCCTACCGCTTGCTTATTCGAGCTGAAGGCGTAGGTACTCAAAATAACATTGGCTTCCCGGAGCTTTATCTCGCCGGAGGCGAAGAAGAATTATACGTTGAGTCCCAGCAAGGGGCGAGTAATGCCGTCATAAAATATCAAGGCTTTGAAATTCAAAGCCCCACAAATGAACTAAAAGATATTATCCCCGGAGCTACTCTTAATTTGAAAGGCACAACAGATCCCGGCAAACCCATTACGGTAACCATCGAACAGGACATTCCGAAAACAACCACAAAAATGAAGGATGTCGTTGATAAAGTGAATCAAATTCTTTCGTTTGTTCAGAGCCAAAACAAAATGGATGCTAACACCGA
Organism: Deltaproteobacteria bacterium; assembly: GCA_016875135.1. GTDB lineage: Bacteria > Bdellovibrionota > FAC87 > UBA2466 > UBA2466 > UBA2466. The sequence goes on along the minus strand of VGSE01000018.1, from coordinate 5,189 downwards.
CACTTCAAAAACCTTAGGTGGAGATTATGGAATTCGCCTAGTTGAGGACCGACTCAGATCAGCCTTACAACAAAACTTTATCGGCGACCCAACGAGAAAATTCCGGTCTCTTGGAGATGTGGGAATCCAATTTAACAAACAGGGAACTTTAACCTTCGATGAAAAGAAATTTCAATCCGCTCTCGAATCGAATTTCGAAGATGTCGTAGCTTTAATGGCTGGAAACGGAGAGTCGAGTGGCATTATTCCGACAGTAATAAATGCGGTTAACTCCATATCCAATGCTGGAAGTGGTGTTATCACAAACCAACTACAAAACTACAACAATCAATTGCGAACTATAGACCGAAACATTGAAACAAAAGAGAAACAGATCGAAAGAAAAGCAGAAGCTTTAAAAAACCAATTAGCATCAGCCCAATCAGCCCTTAACTCAATGCAAGGACAATCGAATTACTTTCAGAGCACACTTAACTCAGTCAAGCCTCCTAACGGCTAATTTAAGGAAACTTAGCTTATGAACTCATCGAACAAAAAAAACGCATTTCAAAAGACACTACAGAGTTACCGCTCCACCGAAATACTTACGGCTAGCAAGGAGTCTGTACTCATTCTTCTATACGAAGGGGGAATTCGATTCTTAAAACAGGCCATCGAAGCCGTCGAAAGAAAAGACACTACGGAAAAAGCAAGGCTCATCGGTCGAGTTCAAGACATAGTTAATGAGCTACAAGCCACGCTTAACCATAAAGAGGGAGGAGATCTCGCTGCATCGCTCAATGCCTTGTATCTCTTCATCTCCGACCGATTAATCGCCGGCAATCAGGATAATGATGCAGAAAAACTCCAAGAAGCCTTAGCAATTTTTACAACTTTACTAGAGGCATGGCGTCAAGCACTGGCTTCTCTCAAAACTCAAACCAAAATCGAACAAACTCGTTAATTTAGGAGGCACTATGGAAGAGGTCATTCACTATTTAGAAATGAAAAATAAATATTACGAAAAATTTTTCAATATCAGCACCAAATTCCTTTCCGAAACAAATAATGATCAGTGGTCAAACCTTCAGTTCTTTGTGGAAAACAGAGAGAGATTACTCAACATTATTCGCTCTCTAGACCAAAAAATCGCGAGAGCTTTTAAAGAATCAAATGCTAGTGAGGATGAAATGAATAGCTACCGTGAATCCTTAAAGAAACTTTTCGATCGAAAAAATTATCTGGGTGAAAAAATTATTAGTATCGACCTTCAATTAATTTCAAAAATTGATACCATGAAAAATCAGACCATTAAAAATCTGAAATCCACGTTAAAAACCCACCAACAAATCGACACCTTTGAACGTTCTTCAATTGCGAAACGAATACGAACTAAAGACGCATAGTTTCAAACACCTTCCGTAGTCAAAACTTTGTCGCCTTGTTTGCGATTTGACGAAACAACTAGTGCGCCCCTCCCTTAAGTACTCCTGCCAATTGACTTCTTGGACTTAAAGGCCTGGCACAGCCTTTGCTTTTAAAGTTAACTTGCCATGGCTGAAACAATTCAAGAAAAATTAAGCTCTCCGTTCTTTAATGTACTTTCAGAGGCTGAAAGCATTCAAGTAAGAGAACTCGTCCCCTCGACCCAAACCAGTATTCTAGCTTCGGTTGACGAAGCAATTAAAAATTTTGACCAAGAGGAACTTAACTCTGGTACCCGAAGCTTTCTAGTAACTATTAAGAAACCCGAACCAAAGCAAGAGTCCCTTCCCCCATCAACACCAGAGAAAAATGAAAGTATCCAACAAGTCATAGAAAAGGCCGAAATCCTCATTAAAAATGAGGACTATTTGCTAGCCAGAAATCTCTACTCGTTTGTTTTGCGACAAGACATTAAAAATCAATTTGGTTTAAAAGGCCTGGGGATATGTCTATTTAATCTAGGAGATATCAATGCCGCAAAGAAGTGTTTTAAAGCGCTAGTCGAAATACACCAAAATCTCGAAGGTTATGCTCTTTTGGGAATAAGCTTCCTCAAAGAAAACAATGATTCTGCTGCACAAGAAAATTTCTCCAAAGTTAAAGACACTTCAAAACTTGCTGCTGACTTGAGGTTTAACTTTTTCAAAGAATATGGAAACTCTCTAACTCGAAGCGAAAGGCTTAACGAGGCTTCAGAACACTACCTGCAGGCACTTTCACTAAATCCGAGATCACATACCATTTTAATCAATCTGGGAACTCTCGAAATCCAGAGAAAACGATACGAAAAAGCGACAAAATATTTTCAAAAAGCCTTAGACTTTTGTCCTACAGCAGCTAAAGCCTTTTGCGGAATCGGAATCGTAGCTCAAATGACCCAAGAAAATGAAATTGCGAGACTATACTTTGAAAAAGCTTTGGAAGTAGATTGTCAGAACTCCGTCGCTCTACATCAACTTCACAGCCTGGCAGAGAACAAGACTGATTGGCAAAAACTAAAGATTCGGCTGGTTCAAGCTCTCATTAAAGAACCTTCAAATTTGGATTTGAGATTTTTATTAGCAACCACTTTGCTTAAACAAAATGATTGGGCGGGCTGTGAAAGTGAACTCAACTTAATTTTGAACAAAAGTTCCAGCCATGAAAGGGCTCGGGCTTTAAGAGAAGAGCTTAGTTTACACAAACATCCGCAGGGGGTGACGTAATGATAAAACTTAAAATCGACGATACCATTTGCGATATTTTGGAAAACTCCCAAGAGGTCATAACTAACGCCATTAACCAAGCGGTGAGTTCCTTACCACCCAATCGAATTGTGACCCGGTTGAACATTAATGGAAATCGCTATCTAGGCACTTGCGAGCCACTGGCACTCAATCAAAGCGTGCAATCTGCTCACGAGATTGAGATTAAAACCGCAGACACCGTCATCTGGGCAGCAACAGGCTATGATATTGCTCTATCCAGTATTGAAAGAGTACAAAAGAGTATCATAAAATCTGCCGAGCTCTTTAGAGAGTCAGATAAACTCAATGGCAATCGCCTCTTCATTCAATGTATCGAAGGTCTTGAGAGATTCATCGAAGCTATCACGATTACAAAAGCCGCACTTAAATTAGATTTTAGTAAAATTGAGCATGGGGGGATCTCTCTGGCTCAGGTAGAATCAAATCTTAACTTAATTTTAAAATCGGTTTACTCTTTCCAAGAACGCGAAGATTATCAAGGACTGGCAGACAAAATTGAGTATGAATTACTAACCAATCTTGCCAGTTGGGGAGAGATTTTAAAAGTTCTCAGAAACAATCAGAACTCTAATACTTAGCTTAAAACCACATACCTACTCACACTCAATAATAACGCAGGTAAAAAACCCAACATTTAAGCGGCTCTCAGCGCACCAAATCTTGTGTGTGGAAGTTTTACGTGACTTTTTTGTTCGTTTTTGTACCAGTATATGCTGACAAACCCTATTGTGTTTGTTATATTTTATACGCTTATGGTTACACGTTCCGCAAGTAAAATGCGGTTATCAACAACAGCTTACAGGAACGGCAATAACTAACGAGAGTAGCAACAATAGCACAAGCTACCATTACTTTATTCACCAGTTAGTTGACGTTCAAACAACAGTGATAGGTAAAGATACTGATGAGTGGCACGTCAAACAAGATTAAATTTTTAAATCATAGTTCGTTAGTAGTGGAGAGTAAAAACACTCACATACTATGTGATCCGTGGTTTAAAGGAACAGCTTTTAATAATGGATGGAGATTGCTCTTTGAAAATTCTCACGACATCAACGAAATCAACTATGATTACATTTGGATTTCACACGAGCACCCTGATCATTTTTCAATACCAACTCTCGTTGATATCAAGGGGGGTGGCAAGCACTTCTTATACCAAGAAACATCAGACAAAAAAGTAAAAAATTGGCTTGAGCAACGGCAACATTTAGTAACAGAGTTGGCGGAAGGAAAAGAATACGTCTTTAATGACATCAACTTTACAACTTTTGTTTCCGATGGCTATGACTCCGCAGCACTCTTTAAATTCCCTAATGGCGATCAGTTCTTAAATTTAAATGACGCACGGGTAGAGCTTGGAGAAACGATTTCAAAAATTAAAAAAAATAATTTATCAAATCTAAAAATAATATCTATTCAGTTCTCTTATGCCAATTGGGCAGGTAATGAGGCGGACAATGATATTCCACTTCACCAACAAGACTTAGTGATTGAAAGAATTATAAAAATACACGAGGCATTTAAACCAGAAAAAATATTGCTATTCGCAAGTTACATCTTTTATTCGCACGAAGAAAACTTCTTTTGGAATAAGAATTTCTGGCTTACATATGTTGTTGAAAAGCTTATTGAGCAGGGAATAGATGTAATTATTCCCAAGCCAAATCAAATTATTGATATGAGTGAAGTGGCAAGTAAGAGCTTTGATGATGAGAATCACTTGGCAATTGAGTTTTGGAAAAAGCAGACCGAAGACGAGCAAATTAAAGATTATAGCAAAACAGATATAACAATTGGGGAAATTGAATCTACTTACAATGAATGGTATGGAAAGCTCTGGCAAAATAATAAGTTGGAGTTGGTTTCAAATGCCAAAAATCACGACTTTAATATTCGCATAAAAATAAACGACAAAAATTGTATTCTTGAATTATCGCTTTTTAAAAAATTGATCCGAAACGCTACAGGAATATATGATTGCGCCGTCTCAAGTGAAACGTTACTATTCTTACTAAAAAATAATTTTGGAAGAGGGACGGTAACGGTCAATAGCAGAATTCAGTTTAATTACGATTTTGCTCACAAATTCTTTCTATTCTTTTTCATTCCATACGCAAACAATATTGGTAAAATTTTCACAAATGATCGCTTAACCTCGAAATCGCTGAAAACAATTGGAAACACGTCTGTAATGATGTCTATTTTAAAATTTAACAACAAATCAAAAGTAAATTTTGAAAAAGAACTTGTTACGTTTGATTAAACCAGTTCAACAACCGCTTTAAGCATAGCTGGGCGCAAGTCAATATAGCGTTGTGTAGTCGTCATATTGCTGTGTCCAGCTAATGGCATTAGTGTTCTTACGTCAACCCCACGCTCTGCCAAGTTAGTATGTCCAGTGCGCCTACCGCTATGTGATATTGCGCTACTAATGCCAGTACCTTTGTAAATGCCATTCACAATGTGTGTCAATGT
>VGSE01000017.1 GCA_016875135.1 Deltaproteobacteria bacterium | reverse complement strand
GAAGAAAAAAAAGATACACACTCCTTCAAATCCGCTACACCAAGATAAAACGTGTAATCTTCCCCAAGGCATATTGAGAATAGGACCTGATGGATTTGAAATCACTTGAAAGCTCTCAAATCCCAAAACTTGTTTAACAAAGAACAGCACATAATAAAAATAGGTCTGAAAAGAACCCCATAAATAGTTATTCCATAACAAATGAGGCAAAAAAGAAGCTCCGATCACAAATAAAGGTAACCAATCTTGCTTTTCATTTTTTAATCTCTCAATAAAATCACTAATGGATATTGTGTAAAAAAAGCCTGAAAGAAAAACTAACGCCGCTAAGAACACCCACACAACTTTTTTAAAAGAAGAATTTAAACTTTGCACTTCACAAATATAAAAGACAAAAACGCCTAAAATAAGAAAGTGTAAAAAAAGTAACCAAGGCTTTCTATTTATTTTAAGTGCTGCCGTTCCCTCCCATTTAGCCAATCCTAAACACATAGCAACAACCGGCGAGATCAGCACCATAGGCTCAATTCCGATAAAGAAATTGATATTGATAACAGAACGAAGAATCACTATTTCCACTAGCGGGAGTATAACTCCGAGCTTCATCCAAAAGGGAATATTGTATTTGGTAAGTACTCGCATAAGGGTTAATTGAATCTAAGCTTCTTATTTAGCGGAGAATTCTATCAAATCAATAGCAAACCCCCACTGAGCATTTGAGAAATCGGAAACAAATTCTAATTGGAGTTTGTCTCCTAAAATATCTGCACTCCAGAAATCATTCATTTTTCCGGTATAGGTCATCGCGATTCTCCCTTGGGAATCTTTCAGGGCCACAGTGTCGTAAGAATTTTCTAATTCAAGCTTCACGAAATGAACTCTCATATGTTTGGCCCCGGTTTGCACAACTTCAAAAACCTGCTTGAAGTTATTAGAATAGGGATGGGCTGTTTCGATCGTTTTGGGTAATTGATTCCATTGAGTGGGAGTCGGGATTTGAGGGGTAACTACGTTTTTGAGAAGAGAGTAGGCATTTAATCGCCCGCCCGAATTTAATTTTTCTTTAACATAGTAATGCATAGGTATAGCGTTTCCAATTAGCCTTTTTTTTATCTCATTGGGGGTTAGGTTCGGCTCTTGAGTCTTTAGTAAAGCTGAGGCCGCCACCACAAATGGAGCAGCGAAAGAGGTGCCATCCATAAAGCGATAGCCCCCTATCATGGTCGTAAAAATCCCAACTCCGGGCGCCGCTAAATGCACCGAATCTTTACCGTAACTTGTAAAATCCGCCATTTCTCCTCGAAAATCATGAGCCGCTACACTCACTATATTCGAAAGTCGAAAGGAGGCCGGATAAATAGGGCGCTCATCAGTGTCATTATCTTTGGGTTCATTTCCAGCAGCGCAGACGACTAAAACTCCTTTTTCGTTTGCCCACTGGATCGTATCAAAGAGGGCTTGATCAAATATCGTCCCTCCCCAGCTTGCATTAATAACTTTAGCACCATTTTTAACGGCATACTCAATCCCTCTCACGGCCTTTTCCGTCGAACCGGTACCATTACTATCCAAAATTTTGACGACCATGAGAGCTCCTTTTTCGATAAGGCCTCGAGTTCCTAAACCGTTTTTCGCGTCAGCTCCTATCACCCCAGCCACTGAAGTCCCATGGTTGTTGTCGTCTTGAACATTGTTATTATTATCCACGAAATTCCACCCATGCAGGTCATTAACAAATTGATTATGATCATCATCAAGTAAGTTAGGTTCGAGCTCTAAGAGATTGACCCATAAATTATTTTTTAAGTCCTCATGGTTAAGATCTATCCCTGAATCTAGAATTGCAATCACTGCATTTTTTGTTTCCGCTAGAGTATCCCAGGTTTTTATTGCCCCGATATCAATCCCCTTGATTCCGTTTCCAAGATTCTCGATAGTCTGTCCGAGATTAGAAAGTGCCCAGGATTTATCCATCTGAGGATCCTGTTGTTCTAGCGCACGATAGGTATGATTTCTCTGAATTCCAATAATCTCTTTCGGAAAGGGAGAACGGCTTTTTCTATTTTCCCTGACCAAAGCAAAACGATCTTCTGGCCCAAAAGAAGAGACCAATGAAAAATCTTTCACAGTTGAGAGGACGGTGGCCCACGAATCACGCCCCGGCTTACGAACTAAAATCCATTCGTCTTTGCTCTTACTTTGAGCCTCAACCCAACAACACAGAGTAAGAGCAAGAACCCAGATAATCGATTTACCCCTCAATGAGAAACTCATAACTTCTCATCGGTTAAATTTTTGTATTATTTGATTTTTTTGTGCGTCTTACGACGACTTAAATTCAAAAAAAATATTTTGGCGCATCATTACAACTAAGGGAATCGTCGCGTTAAGTCATTAACGCTGCGCAATTCGCCTTGGAAGCTTTCTATTTTTACCAAATTGACGATATTTTCGTTGAGCCAGAGCAAATATCGAAATACCTTTGACAGAAAGTTGAATTCCCATCTGAGCTAAGTCCTGCCGTAGAGAATTTTTCTCTACCAGTCCAACTTCCTGATTCCCAAAAATTTTGCTCAGCATCTGGTTAAAATTATCCAACTTAACCTCTTTTTCCTCGGCACTTTTAACTGAGCCATTTCCTTTAGCTTGACCCGCTCCCTTAGATAAGATGGATTCAGCCAAAACGCTTTCCACCGAAGAAGCGATATTCCTAGAATTGGTTGAAGAGCTTTGAACAATTCCGGATAAGGTACTGCCATTTTGAGAATTATTTTCAGTGTCTTTTGATGCGGTAATTGTATTCTCACCAAGCTCACCTACCTTGGCGGAAGCTGCAGCAAATGCATTCCCAAATTTTTCATTGGAAAGAGCTTGGGCCTGCGCTATCACATCGGGATTAACATCTTTTCCTAAGGCCTGCATGATATCGGCTCCGCTTTGAAACTCCCCATTCGACAGGCGAGATTTAAAGTCATCGGCATTAACTCCGGCATCCGACAAAGCCTTGTCGAGTTCGGGATTGTTTAGTGCCTGGCCTACTTGAGGAATCTCAGAAAGTGGCTGAGAACCATTTAACAAAGCTCTTTGATCGCCATTGTAAGATGCCCCTTGCGAGTTTGAAGCCGATTGAGCCAGCTCCATTCCCCCTTTGGCGATAAGATCCCAACCGGCAGCGACTGTAATTGGCTCAATTGATAGCGTCATAGGAACGCCAATCGAAATTAACGTAATACCGGTTGCTAGAGCAACACCGGCACCGATATTTCCCTGACTTTGCGCATTTTGAGCATTAGATTCGCGACTATCTTCTCTGGCTGACTTGTCTTGAAGCGAATTCGGATCAGCTGCGTTTTTTTTAAATAACAATTCGGACAGCCCATTGGCAAAACTGAGTTGAGAGTTAAGTGCTAAAATTATTCCCGCTGTGACCATGATGTTGAATCGTGTTGCCATATTTTCCTCGTTGCTTTTATTTATTTAATGAAATTTTTTCCTCTGTTTTTGGTTTCTTTTTTAAGATCTTACAAACACTTTGAGTTCGTAAAGCCCCGGGTTTTGAACAGATGTCTTTGATTTGATACCCGACAAAAGCCATAAGTCCTTTACCGCTCGTGCGAGACTCATCCCGGATAAATACCAGTTCATTCACTAAAGCCTCTTTCTTAGAGGAACCACTGTTATTGGAATAGGTGTAACCTTCCTCGCTAGCTCCTCCACTGTATTCGCCGCCTAACTCGGCAGAAGCTTTTCGAATGGGCGGAGGAAGCGGCGCATAGTCAAGTTGCCCAACTCCTTGGAAAATCTCTTGAGCCCCGTTCCCGCTATTACCAAATCCAGACCCGGCCCCGCTAGCCCCACCTAACAATCCGTTAGGAGCTCCTCCACCACCCTCTCCATCAGCCAAGGCAGGGTTGACCGGATTGGGCTGAGCTAATTGAGGTACTGACGTAGGACCATTTAAAAACTCATCAGGGTTTGCTGAAAGATTCTTCGAATCGGAAGGATCCTGAGGAGAATTAGCTGCCGAATCTTCACTTGAAGCTGCCGCTTTCACCGGCTTGACTTCATTTTTAGCAGTTTTTGGGGAGATATCGAACTTAAACCCTTCCTTTTCGTCTTTCTTTTCTTTATTACCTCCACTACCAAAACTATTATTATTGTTATTAAGAAGAGAGCTTAAATCAGGACTCTCAGTTTTTTGGTTCAACGCTTTTTCTAATTTTTCACTTAAAGAATCGTGTTTGGGTTGATTCTCCCCAAACTTAGGAGGCTCCGGAGGCTGCGACTTATTCCCATTCCCACTTTCTCCGCTGTCTTTACCGCCACTTCTCTCACCATTAAGTGCTTGCTGGGCGGCTTGTTGAAGAAGGGCATTTTGCAAAGCTTGGTCTCTCTCTCGCTGTCTTTGGGTGGTTTCTCTAGCGGTTCTTTCTTCTTCAAGTTTAATCGTCTCTCCTCTGGCAGCAACTACTTGCGCAAAACGATTCACACTATTTCTATTACCTGACCCATCGTTAGCAACATCAACTAACGCCGCCGCTATGTTTCGTCTCTCATCGTCAGTTTGTAGCTCAGTTCGGTTGCGGGCTATTCGGCTAATGCTTGAAAGAATTCCTTCACTAATTCTTTTACGCAAGGTCTCTGTTTCTGGAGGATTGCTTAAAAAACTCACAAGCCTTAAGGCCGTGGGATGCATCTCCCTGTAGGGCTTGTGCGCCAATATAATATCGAAAACTCTATTAGTTCTATCGATCGAAGTAAGAGGTTGAGAGGGGTTCGTTGATTGTGTGGTTGAGGTGGTAGTTGTTGTAGATACTGCATGACCGAAACCGTTTGCGGTGGCGAATGAAGCCCCCATTAAAACAATCAGGAATAGTTTGTTACTACCGGATTTCACGTTATACCACCTTAAGCAAAGTTGCAGTCTCACTCACTTAAAGATGCAATCTAAGGGCCGTGTATTCTACAGGCTTATTTAGGCACAGGTTCTTTGGTTGTTTCTTAGCCAAAAAAAAACAGCTCTCAAAAACTCAATGAAGTCGAAGATCTTACGATTGACTAAAAGTTAGACAGACTGGTTAAGAAGTACTCTTCTGTCAAAAAGTTTTTATACCTGCACCCTTTGAGTAGTCAGCCCTTCTAAATATTACAAAGATATTAGGGCGAGACGTAAACAAGGCCATCTCGTGAAGTAGCTTTTACCTCTTTCGAAATCGCCCAAAACACCACTGAGAAAACAACAATCACTGCATCTTCCACCACCGTTGCCCATGTCATGGGACGAGCCAGAAAAACACCGAAACAGCCACAGTTCTCCAATTTGAGCCCTCTAAGATTTGTGACCACAGCTAAAATAAGATACCCCAAATTAATTCCAAGAACGCTTAAAGAACAGATTTTGATCTTCTTATTAAAAAGCAAAAAAATACCTAAGATTGCCTCCGTAAGTGAAATTCCCAACGCCACCGCCAATAAGCCCTTGTCCGGTAAAATCTGATAAGTGCTTAAGACTTCGGAAAAACCTCTGTTATCTAGTAACTTCCCAAAGGCGGTCGTGAGAAACAAAAGACCAAAGAAAATTCTTAGAGCCGAGGCAAAACGGTTCATGTTTTGGTCCTTTTATAATTTTTTTAATGCTCGGTTGAAAGTTGAGAGACTCTAATTGGACGAACTAAATGAAAATCGACTCGATGGCCTGTAGAATACAAACTATCGCTTATCACTTTAAGAAGCTTCTGTTTTAAATTGTACTCGACCTGTCCTGTCGTTCTAAAATTGGTGACAATATCACGGCATTCGCTCATCCGACTGTAATTCTCTTTATCGTTCAATGGCGAAAGCCCTAAATCGCCATCAATAGAATTCAAATTCATGTACTGAGCCCTACTGAGCCTACCCACTTTAACCCACAGAGTGTCTAAATTGGCTTGGACGACAAACTGGTATTTTGAGTCGGTATGATCCAAATAGGTGAATAGGACATTTCCCTGTTTATCAAACCACAATTCACTTTCATTAAGTCCGTGATAATGGCGGACTTCGGGCACTCGTTGATCCTCTAGCATCGACTCCCCTACTTTTTTTGCGGACATAAAAGATTTCAGTTGGGATTTGGCGCTAGGAACAAGTTTATCAAACTTAAATCTCATCCAGCCTTCACCTCGCCCTTGGATGAGCACCTCTGCAGCGAAATCATATCCACGCATCGAGAAAAACATCGCTATGACTTGACCTTCAAGGATCACAGGCCAATGCCCAATTTCCTCCACCACCACTCGGACAAAAGAGATATCCAAAATCCGTGCATTAAACTCTCCCCATTTAGCGGAGCACTGGTGCAAGGCCCCCGGAGTCACTAGATGACGGACACCTTGGTTATCCGCTAAAGATTGTTCTTTAACTTCCCCTTGAATTTCTAGTTTTTCATTTTCCATTTGGCTCAGTCTAGAAATGGAACCCTTAGGGATCAAGTCTTTTTTCCATAAATTCTTGCTGCGGCGCACCTATTGAGAAATTAGTGCGTTAATTGATTGCCCAACCTATTTCGATGAAGTAATTTAACGCCCTATCGTCGTTAAAACGGTACCTTAAGGGGAGATTTAAAATGCCCGATTCATCCAATCATGCCATCGTTTTTGTCGCTGCCAAAAGAACCCCATTTGGTTCTTTTGGAGGTAGCCTTAGAGATCTCACAGCTACCGACTTAGCAGTTCATGCAACTCTCGGTGCGATGAAAGAGATCCCAGGAATCGAAAAGGAGATCGACCACGTCATTTTCGGAAACGTGATTCAAACTTCAAGAGATGCCGCGTATTTAGCTCGCCATGTTGGATTGAGAACAAACCTGTCGATTTCTGTTCCCGCTGTTACGGTCAACCGACTTTGTGCTTCCGGATTTGAAGCTATGGAAGATGGAATTAGACGACTTCGGCTCAAGGAGGCCTCAGTAGTTCTGGTGGGGGGCACTGAAAATATGAGCCAAAGCCCTTACGTTTTAAGAAATGCTAGATTTGGCCACAAGTTTGGCCACTCCGAACTTGAGGACAGTTTAATGACAGGTCTGTTTGACACTTACGCTCAGCTTCCGATGGCATTAACGGCAGAAAATTTGGCTACTCAATACAATATCAGTCGAACAGATTGCGACCACTTTGCTCTTCATTCACAACAAAAGGCGACAGCCGCTTCAGAATCCGGGCAACTCGCTGAAGAAATCGTTCCTATCTCCATCAATGAACGCGGGAAATTCAAGGAAATCTTCAGAGACGAGCACATCCGCAAAGAGGCTTCTTTGGAGTCCCTTCAAAAACTTAAACCCGTTTTTAAATCGGATGGGGTGGTCACAGCTGGAAATGCAAGCGGAATGGTTGATGGAGCGGCAGCTTTGATTGTCACAACCAAAGAGCTGGCTCAATCCAGAGGTTGGCCAATTTTAGGGGAATGGATGGGATCTCATGTCGTAGGTTGCGACCCCAAAACCATGGGATTAGGTCCGGTGCCTGCTATCCAGGGGGTCTTTAAAAAACTGGGGCTTTCTAAAGAAGACATTTCACGATTTGAAATCAATGAGGCCTTTGCGCCCCAGGTTTTAGCCTGCCAGAAACTTTTAGAAATTCCAGAGAATAAATTAAATACCGAAGGGGGAGCTATCGCAATCGGCCACCCGCTTGGCGCAAGCGGAGCAAGACTTATTTGCCATCTTCTTTATAGCTTAAGAAAATTAGGACCTTCTTTGGGGTGTGCTTCTGCCTGCATTGGCGGTGGCCAAGGAATGGCCGTCTTGATTCGGGTTTAATCACATTGCGGTTCCCTTTTTTTAACCTCATTGTTGGACTTTGTTGCCTCTTTGCAGGGAACCTCTATCCAACTGTCGAGAGTGATCTGCAGTTTAGAGCGGATCACTATGAAAGAGATCTTAGAAGCAAAACTGAAAAAGGGGTGGGTAAAGCTTGGGTTCGATACCAGGATAAAGAGATATGGGCTGATGAAATTGAACTCGATCGTTTTACCGGAAAAGCCATAGCCAATGGCAATGTCAAACTTCGAGAAAAAAACTTAGAGATTTTCTGTAATCGAGCCATCTATGCGCTCGACGGCTCCGAAGCTCTTTTAGAGGAAGCCACTCTTTTAATAGGCCAAATGGTCGTCACGGGAGCTACAGTAAAAAAAACGGGGCCCAATCGCTATGAGCTGACTGAAGGCATTTACACCAACTGTAATACTATTCCCATTTCAGATAGAACTGCCGGCAAATGTCTTTTTGATTGGAAACTGTATGGCCGAAAGTTTGACTTAACGGTCGATGGGTATATTTACGCCTATGATGTCATCATCTACTCCAAAGATTTACCTTTAAGCTATCTTCCTTTCTTCATCGCTCCAGCAAAGAGTCGACGACAGACCGGTCTTCTCATGCCTTCTGTCACCACTAGCAATCATGTGGGAACCGGTTTTTCGATCCCCTTTTTCTGGGCAATGTCCCCGTGGCAGGATCTTACTTTTACCCCTACTTATTTTACGGTCGCTGGTTTTCACTTAGGAAGCGAATACAATTACGCATACTCCGACAAATCTCGAGGAGGATTTTCTCTTTTTTTCAATGCCCAACCCTTCAATGCGCGGCGGGCCAACCCTGAACTTTTAAATGCTCCGGACAATAATGATCCTACGAATCCGGTTTTTATTCCCAAAAATAAAATCTTAAATTTCGCTGGAGAACTGGCTTTGACCCTGAAAAACACCATTCATTTCGGCGAGGGAATCCTCGCAAGACAATCGGTGAATTATGTGAGCGACCCTTTTTATGTTCAGGACTACCCCAATGATATCGGTCTGGGAAAAAGCAACTTAGGTTATTTAAGATCTCTAGCTACTCTCACCTACCCGACTGAAAAGACCCTTTACTACTTGGGAATAATTCATCACCAGTCTCTTATCGTTTCAACCGACTCTCCTCCAACGACCCAGCCGGAGAAAAAAGCCGATCGAGGTTCGCTAACCCAACTTCCTAGGTTGGGGCTCTCACAAAAATTTTCTGAAATAACAGATCGATATCTTTACTTCGAATTTGACTCTCAACTTAATCACTTTTGGCGACCTGCAGAGAGCTTTGACAATAATAAACCCCTTCCGGGAGATAACGACATCACACCGGGGGCTCCTTTTCAAACCGGCGACTTTATACGAGAGGGGCAAAGAGTTCAGTTTGAGCCGAAATTAATTGCTCAATTTCCACTGACCAAAGGATTAGAAATCCAACCCCTCTTTCGAGGGCTTTTCTCAGCTTACCATTTTGACCTTCCTAATTCGACCACACCCCATCGAGAATCCCTCTCAACTGAAATTCCTTTGTCTTTTTATCTTTCAAGAAGATTTGACTCACCCTTTCTAGGTCTTAACAAAGTAAGCCATCTTATCCAACCCAGATTGATTTACGCAAACTTACTCTATAAAAGTCCCATTCCCTCTCACCCTTTCTTTGAAACCACTCATCCCTCATTTGATCGAAATGACCTTGTCAGTAATTTTGAATATCTTAAGTTAGAACTCATTCAGCGCTTTCGCAGACAAGTCGATAAAGAATCGGTTCGATTTATTACCTTTCAATTATCCAACCAATACAACTCACGAATCGACCGAAGTGATATTAGATTTTTTGATCCTACTCTTAATCATCACCTAGGACCGCTGGTAGGCTACCTAAATATTGAGGTCAGCTCACTTTCTGCTACGCTCGAGGGCTATTACCAATGGGAAAAAGACTCAGTCCCAGGTCAAAACCCGAAAAATGAATACTCTTGGACTTCAACTTTAAATTATAATTTTGGGCAGGGAGACTCAGTCTCTTTAAGCACTCTTATACGAAATGCAGTCGACGCCACTCAAGATGAACAACTTGTTTCGTTAGGAGTTAATAAATCTCTTCCTGTTTTTCTCAATCTTTCTGCTAATACAAGTTACTCGACGAAACGAGGAGAATTGAGAAGCTACGAATGGGGAGCCCATTTTGCGTCCAAGCCTACCTCATGCTGGTCGCTAAGCGTCCTCTCAGGCAGAACCCTAGCACGACAGACTTATGCTCGATTTCTCTTTACCTTAAACCTTGGAGGTTCAGTTGGGAGTCTCTGACATGAGCACACTTTGGATTGTAGGAACTCCGCTTGACGATGAGGGGAAACTCTCTGCTTCGGCCATCGAATGTCTCAATTCGGCCGATCTTATTATTGCAGAGTCGAAGAAAAATGGATTTCGCTACTTAAAACAGACCGAGTTCAAGCAATCCACTCCACTCTTTTTTCTGGATCCTTTTCGCAATGAGATACACAAAGAAATTCAAACAACGCTTAGACAAATAGCCAAAGAAAACAAAAAGGTAGTGCTTTTTTCAGACACCGGAATGCCTATTTTATTTGATCCCGGTTCCGAAATCTTAAAGCTTGCTCGGGAACTAAAATTTACCATCCGTTCTATTCCCAATGCCACCTCATGGGGAACGGCCTGTGCCCTCTGCGGATGGGGGCCTCCGTTTCTGATTCTAGGTTTTTTGTCACGAGAGATTGCGGACCGAAAAAAACAACTAGCTCAAATAAAAAACGCTTCGCATCACACCGTACTAATGGATACACCTTACCGATTTGAAGCTTTAATAGATCATGTCACCGAAGTGTTCGGGGCGAAACAGGAGGTTTTTCTAGCTTGGGAGCTAGCCAAACCTCAGGAACGTTTGATTTGGGGCTCCATACAACAAATTCAGCGCGAAGCAGAACAAAATTCGCTTAAAAAAGGCGAGTTCATTCTTATCATTCGGGGAAATTCTCGAGTAAAATAAGAGGGTGTCAGATATTGCAAATCACGAAGCTCCGGGGCAAAAGTTAGCTTTTGTCCTGCCGGCAGGCGGAGCTAGAGCCGCTTATCAAGTAGGAATTCTTCGGTATCTGGGACAAGCTTTCCCTAATCTCACGCCCAAAATTTATTGTGGAATCTCGGCTGGCTCCATAAACGCCTGTTTTTTGTCACAAGGACAATCCTTTTCTAAGGGTTCGGAACAACTATTCGAACTTTGGAGCACACTTCAATTCGAGCAAGTTTTAAAAACCAATTTTAATTCTCTCTTCTCCATGTCCTCTCGCTGGATTTACGACATGTTTCTCTCCAAAGTGACACAGAAGCTTTTATTAAAATCTCTACTCGATGCCAGTCCGTTGGCTCACACACTTCTTTCTCATATTCACTTTTGGAAAATTTCAAGAGCCATTCGAAGTGGTCTCATCGAAGGACTTTCCATCAGTGCGACTAATTATCACAATGGAAACACAACTATCTTTTTCGATTCATGTAAAGAATTGCCTATCTGGGTTCGAGAAACTCGTAAGGCGGTTCGCACCCAAATTCATTTACGCCATGTGATGGCGTCGTGTTCAATTCCCATTTTATTTGAACCCGTTCGCATTGGTGATTTCCTTTATGGTGATGGATCTCTCCGATTCAATTTTCCTTTCAGTCCGGCAATCCACTTAGGAGCTACCAAAGCTTTGGCCATTGGAATCCGTTGTTCATATCCTCAGAATCCCTTAGGATTTCGCCCAGAGCATGTTGGAATGGGATTTGTCGCAGGAGCCGTTTTAAATTCAATATTTTTAGACAGTATCGAAGCTGATTATGAGAACATGAATCGAAATAATCGTATTGCTGATGGGATTCACGTAAGAAAAGTGCCTTCTTTACTCCTTCGACCAAGCCGAGATCTTGGGGCCCTTTCAGTTGAATTTATCAACGAAGTCCCATTTCATTTTAGACAATTTTTAAAATCGACCGCTTCACCTAAAGAACTAGGAGATTTATTAAGCTATCTTATGTTTTCTACAGGCTACATCAATACACTGTTAAAACTGGGAATGAAAGATGCGGAACAAAACCACAAGGCCCTTGAGGAGTTTTTTTCTACCTGAGAAGGAAAAGAATCTATCGTAGCCCAGTAATTTTCATACCCGCTCCCTTTGAGTGGGCTTTTTAAGAGGTTCAAACGGCCATGAAGTTGGTTTAAGGCGCTAAATTTATTGGCCGTTTGACGATGAGGTGAATTATCAAATGAAACTCCAAGAAAACTTATCAAATCTCATAACCTTGGTCCTCTATAAGTCTTTGCAATTTTTAAAAAAAATATATCGGACCAGCCTCTTAAAAAACCCACTCGAAGATACCCGCTCCCTTTGAGTGGGCTTTTTAGTCGATAGGAAATCCGAGCATCGCATTAAAACTAAACTCCCCGCCGAAAACTCCAACCTCAGCTCTAAAAGCTCTACCTCTAAACCTTGTTAAGCGAATCTCTCCCCCAATCCCAAGCCCCAATTTAAAATGTTCTTCAAAGACTTGCTTCAAAGAAGATCCAACCCCCAGCATGTTAGCATATCCCAATAAGGTTAAAGGCCCCCAGCTTTTCCACCGTCCCTCCGTCGATAAGGTAATTAAAGAACGTTCGATAAACCTCGTGGGCCTTAATCCACTCACTGGCACCGTCCCTGAAGCTTGTGAAAACCAGTGAAAAGGGGCCGAATCACTCACAGTGACTAGGGAGACTTGGTTCTTTAAGACAATAAAAGTTGAGAGCGGTCGATAGTCTTCAATTCCCGCCATAAGCCGCTCAAAACTTCTTGGACTACCGAAATTTTCTCTTGGAAGATAAGCTTGCAAAAATGCCTTCTGGCCCACATAAGGCTCGTATTCGCTATCGCGACTGTCATAGCCAACTTCTAAAGTGGCTCCGGAATCAAAAGCGTTGGAGAGATTAGGCAAATCCGTGGGCATCTCTCCCCCTTCAATTTTTCTTAAGTGAGAAGAATGGATTCGATACCCAACTTTGAAATAGGCAAGTTCGGCAAAATAACTTTTAAGTGCAAAATCCAAAATACCTCTATCAATATAGAGATCCTGGCTCTCACTTGGAGAGCCGATGCCTAAACCATGGTGTTGCTGAATTCCATGCAGATATTGAAATCTCGCAGAGAGCAGACGATCTTTAAAAATTTCCGCATCTTCAGCTTTTACCTCTCCACCAACACTTCCTCGATGAGTCACAAACAACCGTCCCATTAGACTTCGACTCTTGTCCTCAATCGCACTATCCCGATATCCCAATTGGACACCAAACCCTTGAGGAAAATTTCCTGCTAACAAGGGAAATAAAGACAGAGGCAACCCGTCGGTTTCTTTATGTTGGAAAAAGTTCTGACGAGCCAAGCCTTCCTGATACCGCAGCCATTTGCCTTGAGCTCTTCTGATTCTCTCGATCCAAGGCAAAATCAGGCTCTCATAGTTTTCTATTCTTCTAAGCAACTCGAAAGCCACCAAAGCTTTTTTAATGTTAAGTCCATAAAGGGGTGGCAGTGAGGAATAGACTCGCCCCTCAACGTAGAGTTTCTCAGGATGAGGAATTAGAGTTTTCTCCAAAACCATCCAGTAGTTTTCAAGCTTCTCATTAACGTTGAAAGATTTCCACGGAGAGATTCGATTTAACCACTCGCTTTTTAAAATAAAACAGGCCAATAGTATTCGGTGAGAATTTAAGTCAGTTGATTGAATGAGCTCTTTAGCGGGTAAGGAATCACAACTTTCGACACCCCAATAAAGATACTTCTCAGCGAGATGGGGAAGTGACTGTTTCCAAGACTCATCGAATGAGGAAAGAGTTAATAAAACCGCTTTAAGTTGATTCTCTTGAGTTCCCAAACTCCACTGAGAATGAATTTCATCAAGAGGAACAATGTCGCTTTTAACAGAATCGAATAGGGTGATACCCCACCCAAGACACGGCATCAGATTTAAGACAAGAAAAAGGAAACTTAAGCAATATTTCACTGCAAACGACTAGAAAATTTTATTCATCGGAATCATCATCGCTACCTTCAACCACGCTACTGGGCAGAGCTGTCGATTTGCCGTTGATTCCATCTCGTAAGATACGACTAGGAGTGAAGGTGAGAACCTTACGGGCTGAGATCTCCATCGCTTGCCCAGTTTGAGGATTTCTACCCATTCTAGATTTTTTGGCACGAACCCTAAACTTACCAAAGCCCGAGATTTTTATGGAGTCTCCCTTACAAAGCTCTTCTTTCATGCTCTCAAACACTAGCTCCACTAAGTCGGCCGCCTCTTTTTTCGAAAATCCAACCTTTTCATAAACCGAATCGATGAGCTCTGCCTTGGTGAGTGTCATATAGTTCTCCTGGAACGCCCCCGCCTCAGGGGCCATTTGAGTGAAGCTATTAATATTATAATAATATTTTTCTTAAGGTACAACCAATTGATTGACTAGAGAACATCTCTTTGCGTCATAGCTGATGATGCGCAATCTGAACTACCTGGTTCCTAGTGATGTTTAACGACACTCTGAGTATAATTCCCATGCTTCACCAACTCCTCTTTCGTAAAGATGAAGTCACTCCGGTCGAAGCTTGCAAGCTCATAGGTGGGTCCCATGCGAATCGCATCCACAGGACAAGCCTCTTCGCACATTCCACAAAAAACACATCGAAGCATGTCGATATTAAATTCTTTAGGATACTTTTCTACTTTAGGATCCGGGTGCTCTGCTGCAGTGATATGAATACAGGCCGCAGGACACGCCGTCGCACATAACATACAAGCTGTACAACGGATGTCGCCATTTTCTTTCACCGTCAAAATTTGTAGCCCGCGAAATCTTGGAGAATATTTTCTCTTTATCTCGGGATAACTAATCAGCGGCATTTGCCCAGGCCTAAGAACATTTCTAAAAAAATGGCGAGCTGTGACCATAAGCCCTTTCAGGATCGCCAAAAGATAGACTCTTTGAGAAACTGGGAGCTTGTATTTAACTTTTTGCATACTTAATACCTTCTGCTCTTCCCACTACTCCAATGTTGACTCCTGAAGGAGGCATTTTTCTCCAATCACTTCTCGCGCCTGGAAAAATAGCTTCATTGGATAGACGCTTAAATACCGTTTGAAATCTTCCTGAAGGGGACACTGTGCGATCATTACCCTGTTTTAATCCAAATACCAAAGCATGAACGTCTCTAGAAACATGCTGCCAGGGCATCGAAGCTTTCACTTTTTGGATAAACCCTAGAGCATTCACCATCGTTCCCGACTTCTCAAAACTTGATGTGTTGGGCAAAATCCAACTCGCTTTTTCAAAAAGAGCCACTCGAGTCGTCGCATGAACTGTAATCACCGTTTCTTTTGGCGCTTTGAGAAGAAGTTCCACCGCTCCCGGCATGAGCACCCCTTCTAAACCTAACAAAAAGAAATAGTCGTATTCTTTAGACTCTAATTTTTTAATGACCTCTTCATGCTTCATCCATGGAGTTTTTGTTTTCTCCATGATTTGCAAAAAACCTGCGGCATTTGGAGTTTGATCGCGATGCCTTAAGAGTCCATCGTAAGGATTGCGGTCCTCAACCGTTTTTTCGTCCACGATCCAAGTGAATTCTAAAACCCCCATTTGAGAAAAGGTTTCAATGGCATCAGCAATCTCTTCGTTCGTCATTTGAGTCGAAAGCCCTACCAAAACTCGTTTGGGATTGGAGAAAATGTTCTGAGAGGCTTGTTTAAAAAAGCCCTCCCAAGTCTCCTCAACACGTCGCTTATCAGATTGTTTCTCTGGACTTTTAATTCGAGTGTCGTCACCGATATATTGAACATTCCACCGCCCGGTATCACACATCCAACTTTGGTTTACATCGGGGTTTCTTCTAGGTTCCACACGGTAGAGTTGGGTCGTTTGCGGATTTACAGAAACTGTCACGTTACAGCCTCTGGCGCACTGGGTGCAGACCGAGTCATTTCTATCTAGAAACCAAACCCGTTGTTTAAATCGAAACTCTTTTGCAGTTAGAGCCCCAACTGGGCAAATATCGGCTAAATTGCCAGTATAGTCATTTCTTAAAGGCTTTTCATCATAGGTTCTAAGAATACTTCGGTCCCCTCGATTAAAAATTCCCAACTCGTTTGTCTTAGTGACTTCAGCGGTAAATCGTACGCACCGGGTACAAAGAATACATCGCTCATCGTCCAAAACGATTGTTCCAATATCAACCACTTTCGGTTTGTGGTTCTTGGAATCATATTCGACGCGGCTCTTATAAAGACCATAATCTTTGTAATAATCCTGAAGCTTGCACTCGCCAGCTTTATCACAAATCGGGCAATCCAAAGGATGGTTAATCAAATGAAGTTCTAAAACTGATTGAACCGTCTCTTGCACTTTCGCAGTATCGGTCCTAACCACCATTCCATCAGCTACTGTTGTATTGCAGGAGATTTGAAGGCGAGGATTTTTTTCGATTTCACACATGCACATCCGGCAAACCCCTGCAATCGAGAGGTCGGGATGATAGCAATAATGAGGAATAAAGATTCCCGCAGTCTGTGCTGCTTGGAAAACGGTCATGCCGGGCTTAGCCACAACCGTTTTGTCATTGATCGTTAGCTTTATTTCTTGGGGAGCTTCACTCAATGGCTGGACCCTCCACACTGTTTCACCGGACATCCTTTGTGCTCAACATGGGCTTGAAAATCGTCAGGAAACTTTTTAATAAATCCAAGAACCGGCATTGCCGCTGCATCCGACAAAGCACAAATCGTCGTTCCCATCATGCTTTTCGCAGTTTTATTTAACCCATCAATATCAGCCTGCGTTCCCTCACCCTGAGCAACTTTCTTAACCGTCTTATAGAGCCACCCCGTCCCTTCTCGACAAGGAGTGCACTGGCCGCACGATTCATCCCAATAAAACTCCGAAAGATGCTCAAGTAATTTTAAAAGACAATGATGTTCAGGAACGACGATAATGCCACCCGATCCTAAAAAGGTCTCAAATGTGGTCATCGATTCGTAATCAAGAGTGGCTATCTCAACTTCAGCGGGTGTTAAAGGCGGTGTAGAACTGCCTCCAGGAATCACGGCTTTAAGTTTAGCCCCGTCTTTCATCCCTCCGGCTAATTCATAGATCAATTCTTTTAAAGGAACGCCCATTTCAACTTCATAAGTACCAGGTTTATTCACCCAACCACTAATCGAGAAAAGTTTTGTTCCTTTGCTTTTCCCTCGGCCGTACTGCGTATGGGCTTCGCCCCCGTTCTCAATGATCCATGGAACAGCACAAAGTGTCTCGACATT
The DNA here is from genome assembly GCA_016875135.1 of Deltaproteobacteria bacterium. GTDB lineage: Bacteria > Bdellovibrionota > FAC87 > UBA2466 > UBA2466 > UBA2466. The sequence goes on along the minus strand of VGSE01000017.1, from coordinate 7,119 downwards.
GTTTACTACGGTAGGACAGCCCAAAAATCCGGACACGGCCGGAAAAGGAGGTTTAAGTTTTGGATAGCCCTTTTTCCCTTCGAGAGACGAGATTAACCCTGTTTCTTCGCCGCAGATATAGGCCCCTGCCCCTCGATGAAGAACGACATCCAAATCATGGCCGCTACCTAAAATATTTTTACCTAAATACCCTCTTTCGTACGCCTCTTCGATAGCTTTCTCCACGACTTTAGCGGCGTAAGCATATTCTCCTCGGATATAGATATAACTTTTGTGACATCGGGTCGCAAAACTTGAGACAATAATACCTTCGATCATACTGTGAGGATTTTTTTCGAGAATCACTCTATCCTTAAAAGTCCCAGGCTCCGATTCATCGGCATTGCAGAGCAAGTAGATAGGTTTTCCCGAGTTATAGGGAACAAATCCCCACTTATTTCCAGTTGGAAAGCCAGCCCCGCCACGACCTCGAAGGCCACTCTTTTTGACCTCTTCAATGATCTGATCGGGTTTCATCCCGAAAGCTTTCTTTAAGGAAGAATACCCACCTACACTTTCATAGACGGGCAGAGACTTTAAATTTTCTTTTTTGATATGCTTAAATAAAATCTTTTGTTCGTCGGTCAAAAGAACCGAGGTCGTATTTACTGGCATGAGAGACCTGGCCTTTCTTCAGTTTTTCCCGTTTTTAAACGATGGATCAATTCTTTAAATGTTTCCGGGGTTAGATTTTCGCAATATTCTTCATTAACCTGTACCACTGGGGCGGTATCGCACGATCCTAAACACTGAACCGGAACCAGACTAAACATTTTATCTTCAGTCACTTCATGAAATCCAATATGAAGTTCATCTCTAGCCACTTGAATCAACTTTTCTGAACCCATCATAGAGCAGGTGATATTGTTGCAAATTTGCAAACAGAATTTTCCCATGTCTTTGCGTTTGAACATCACATAAAAAGTGACCGCTTCATAAACATGCGAAGGAGGCATACCCAAAAGGCTCGCAACGTAATCCATCACTTCGTTGCTTAAATATCCAAACTGTTCTTGGGCTAGCCAAAGCGTCGGCAGTAAAGCTGAAGCTTTGGTTTCGTATTTGGCTACGATCTTCTCAAATCGGGCCTGATTTTCGGAAGTAAAGCTTACACTCATCGATCTAACTCTCCTGCCACAATATTTAAACTTCCTAAAGTCGCCACGGCATCACTCACAGTTTGTCCGATACACATTTCTGGGAAGGCTTGATAGATGGCAAAACAGGGTGGGCGCACTCTCACTCGATACGGTCTTCCTTGGTTATCGGAGCCCACATAAAAACCTAGCTCCCCATTGGCCGCCTCAGTACAAGAATAAACTTCTCCCACCGGAGGGCGAATCCCATGCATAATTAACTTAAAGTGGGCCATGAGCCCCTCAATACTGTTGTACACTTGATCTTTGGGAGGCAAACAGATCGCCCAATCGTCAACATTCACAGAACCACCCGGTATATCATCTAAAGCCTGTTGAATGATTTTTAAACTCTCTCTCATTTCGCCCATGCGAACCAAATATCTAGAGTAAGTATCACCTTCAGTTTGAGTGACAACGTTCCAAGAGAATTTGTCGTAGTCGTAGTACGGCATGGCTTTACGAATATCATAAGCAATTCCGGTAGCTCTCAAGCAAGGGCCCGTAAAACCATATTCCAAAGCGTTCTCTTTTGAGATGGGCCCTACCCCTTTGGTTCTATCTATCCAGATGCGATTGTTGGTTAACAAAGTATCCACCTCATCCAAAGTCCGAGGCATATGATTAACCACTTTACGGCACCACTCAAGCCACCCTTCGGGAAGATCTTGGTACATCCCTCCGACACGAGTAACACTTGTCGTTAAGCGCGCACCACAGAGGGCTTCAAAAAGATCGTAAACATTTTCACGTTCTCGAAAAAAATACCAAAAACAGGTCAGAGCCCCAAGATCTACAGCGTTGGCCCCGATGCAAACCAAATGATCGATAATCCGAGAGAGTTCGCAAAGAATCACTCGGATTCTTTGACACCTTTTGGTGACTTCGATTCCCAAAAGTTTCTCAACCGACATGACATATCCGACATTATTCATCATGGCCGACACATAATTAAGACGATCGGTAAAAGGGATCACCTGATTCCAAGTATGGGTCTCGGCCATTTTTTCAAAACAGCGGTGCAAATATCCAATCTCAAGTTTCATGTTTCGGATGATTTCCCCTTCCAACTCCACAAAAACACGTAAGGTTCCATGGGTCGCAGGGTGAGAAGGCCCTAGATTCAAGCGCATGTACTTAGAAGATTCAGGCGGTGTTAGCGTTGTGTGCATTAGAGACCTTCAGATGAAGTGGTTGTTTTGAGCCTCTGGTACCGATCCGAAGGATAGTCTTTCCTTAAAGGATGCCCTTCAAATTCAGCATGGCAAAGAATTCGAACTAAATTAGGATGCCCTTCGAATTTAATTCCATAGAGATCCCAAGCCTCTCTCTCAAACCAATTGGCCGCTTTATAAAGGTCATGAATAGAAGCAATCGTGGGATCCTCTTCAGGTAAAAAGACTTTAATACGAATTCGTCGATTTTGAAGCAAAGCCACCAAATAATAAACAACAGCAAAACGTTCGGGCGTTTCCGGAACATACTTTAAATAATCCATGGCAAAAAGATCCATCATCACATCAAAACAGAAATTAGGATCGGTTTTCAAAAATTGGATGACTTGACGAAGCGATTCTCTGCGAACGGTGAGAGTCGTCTCTGCGAGAAATTCCTCAACAGCTAAAATTTGGCTCTGAATAGCTTGTGGTAAATGAGGCAAAATATTAGCGAGCAATTTTATGTCTGTCTCTAACACGGACAATGCCCCCCTTAGTAATTTTTTCCTGTAACTTCAACATCCCGTAAATAATCCCTTCAGGAGTGGGAGGACATCCAGGAACATATACATCCACAGGGATAATGTTATCGATCCCCTGCATGACATGATAAGCTCGATAGAACCCACCGCTCGAAGCGCAGACACCCACAGCAATCACCCATTTGGGCTCTAACATTTGATCATAAATCTGCTTTAAGATGGGTCCCATCTTTTCAACGACTGTGCCCAACACCAATAAACAATCGGCTTGGCGAGGGCTAAAGCGAACCACTTCAGCTCCAAATCGAGAAATGTCATAATGGCTTCCGACCGTCGCCATATATTCAATGGCACAACAGGCGGTCCCAAAGGGAAGTGGCCAAAGAGAATTTTTGCGCCCCCAATTGATAAAATCCTCAAGTCGGGTGGTGAAGGCAACGTTCTTCAAATCGGCTTCTTCGTTAGACACTGTAAGTGGGTGTTCTGACATAGAAAAAGTCTATCCTTCTCCTTAAATAAAGGCACCGTACTTTCGTCGGTTATTTTAAGTCAGTCAACCTTAAGATGGGAAGTATTTTGCGCTAATTATACTATGCGCTAGACTTTAATTCCGAGCTCTCCTGCCGCTGGAAAGATAGGCTAGAGGGTCTGTGGGATAACTTTTCTCTCTAACCTCAAAATGAAGGTGTGGTCCTGTCGCTCTTCCACTCTCCCCGACTCTACCGAGGGACTGACCTCTTGAAACAAAATCCCCTTTTTTAACGAGAATTTTTGAAAGATGGGCATAAACGGTAGCAAAGGTGTCAGGATGACGAACAATCACCATATTTCCATAGCCGGAAATTTTATTTCCGGCATAAATCACATGCCCGGAACGAGATGCGCCCACTAGGGTTCCTTTCGGAGCCACGATATCAATCCCATCGTGAGGTTCGCCTTTTCTTCGACCAAATTTAGAGCTTAAGACTCCGACAACAGGCCAATTGAAGCGAGGTGCTAAACTTGAGGGGTATCTTCCCTTTCGTCTTCCGTTTTTCGCCATCATAAGGGCAGCATCGGAGTCGGGTGAATCATCAAACTCTTCCTCCCCTTCATTCCATCCGGGAATACTTTCATAGGGAATGTATATTTTATCTCCTACTCGAATTCCCTTTTCGATGCCTTGATTAAAGCGATGCAGTTCAGCCAAGGCCACCCCATAACGAGCCGCTATTTTTTCTTGGGTCTCCCCTTTTCTTACTTCATGATAACGAGATTGAATTCCAGCACAGGCCGAGAGCACTAGAAGCAAAACAAAGAACAAAAACAGATCGCAAATCTTTTCTCGTCCTACGTTAAACCTCATGTTTCCGTTGCCCCCTCTTAGCAAGGTAAAACTTCAGGTAAAACTGCTTAAATTAAAGAATCTGTTGTTGGAAAATAAGAGAGCTTCAAACTGCTCTAAAGCAACTTAAAAGCTAAAATAGTTTATCACAGCTTAAATGAGGATTAACGAAGAGTTCATACCCGCACCCTTTAAGCGGGCTTTTTAAGAGGTTCAAACGGCCATGAAGTTCGTACATGGTGCAGCATTAATTGGCCGTTTGATGATGGGATTATTTATCAAATGAAACTCCAAGAAAACTTATCAAATCTTATAACCTTGGTCCTCTATAAGTCTTTGCAATTTTTTAAAAAATATATCGGACCAACCTCTTAAAAAGCCTGCTTAAAGGGTGCAAGTATGAAGAGTTCTCTTAAGAGTCGTATAAAATTCATTATGGGTACAATCAATATGGATAGGCACCATGGAAACGTAAGATTGTTCAATCCAATGACAATCAGATAGGGAATCCTCCTCGAAACGCTCGTAAGGGCCACCAATCCAATAATAGTCTCTTCCTCTAGGATCCTTTCTCTTGGTCACTTCATCTTTGTAATATCTAAACCCCTGACGAGCTACTTTTAAGCCCTTCACTTTTTCAATAGAAACATTAGGGATATTTACATTCAAAAGAGAATGGGATGGAAACGGGACTGACAAGGTCGCCTGTAAAACTTTCTTGGCTATTTTTGCAGCCATGTCAAAACGCAGCGGTTCCTTCGCATAGTTGGGAACAGTGGCTGCCATATCGACTAAAGAAAATGCGTAGCTTCGAATGTTCATCAAAGCCCCTTCTCGGGCTGCAGCTACCGTTCCAGAGTAATAAAGATCGGTTCCCAAATTAGCCCCTCGATTGATCCCAGATAAGATCACATCGGGTCGGCCTTTGACCACTTCGCGGATTCCTAGATAAACACAGTCGGCCGGAGTCCCAGAGGTCGAAAAATAATGATTTCCTAAATCTTGAATTCTAAGCGGTTTGTGAAGAGTCAAACTATGCCCCGCGGTACTTCGTTCGCGGTGAGGAGCAACTACAAAAACTTCTCCAAGATCCTTAACCGCTTCGGCCAGCGCTTTGATACCGGGTGATTCCACTCCATCATCGTTCGAAATTAGGATTTTCATTTTGCCCCTTTGTTTAGAAGATAATGTTCGATAAACGGTTGTAGATTACCTTCGAGAACCGATAATACATCGCCGACTTCAAATTCGGTTCGATGGTCTTTACAAAGACGATAGGGGGCTAAAACATAGGATCGAATCTGGCTTCCCCAGGCAATGTCCATTTTTGAGTCTTCAACCGCTTTTTTCTCTTGATTTCGTTTTTCTATCTCTCGCTCAAAAAGACGCGCTTTTAAGATCTTCATCGCCATCGCTCGGTTTTGATGTTGAGATCTCTCATTTTGAGACGAAACCACAATCCCACTAGGAATGTGGGTCAACCGAACGGCAGAGTCGGTTTTATTCACATGCTGTCCCCCGGCGCCTCCTGCTCGGAAAGTATCAACTCTAAGATCTTTGTCCAAGACTTCGATTTCAATATCCTTCTCGATATCGGGATAGACAAAAACGGAAGCAAACGAAGTGTGGCGACGCTTGTTAGCATCAAAGGGAGAGATTCGAACCAACCGATGAACCCCGTTCTCAGCTCCTAGTAACCCAAAGGCATAGGGCCCTTGGACTAGAAACGTACAGGACTTAATACCGGCCTCTTCCCCTTGAAGCTGGTCGATCAGACTGACTTTAAACCCTTGATCTTCACAGTATCGGACATACATCCTCATCAGCATCTGAGCCCAGTCTTGAGCTTCGGTTCCTCCGGCTCCTGCATTAATCGAGACAAACGCATCGGCAAAATCATTGGGGCCTGAGAGCATTTGCGCTAATTCCATAGCGCGGATTTGTTTCTCTAAAGAATCAATCTCTTGGGCGACCTCTTTGATATTTTCTTGCGAAGGTTCCAGCTCAACTAGTTCGATAAGAGCGGTAGTGTCTTCTATTTTTTGTTTAGCTTGATTGACTTTATCTACGCTGGTTTGAAGTAATGCTTTTTCTTTGAGAATAGCTTGAGCATTTTTTTGATCTAGCCAGAAAGATTCTTGGGCTTCTTGATTTTCTATTTCAGAAATACGGAGTCGTTTGTGGTCGACGTCAAAGTCGCCCCCTGAGCAACTCAAATCTCTTGGAAAGAGATTGGGTATTTCGCTTCAACTCTTCAAAATTATAGGTTTGAAAATCGTTCATATTCTCCTCACATTACCAAGGAAATAAAATACCGTTTTAGAAGCACCGACGACCGGCCCTCATACAGCGCGCCACTCTTCGGCAGCACCTTCTACTAAAGCGTCCAGAGAAAAAGGGGCGACCAAAACCGCCACCAAAACCGCCAATACTAAGACTAAATCCAAACGATCTATATCTTGGGTACCCCCCATAACAAGGGTATGGGTAGGGATAGGGATAGGGATAAGGATAGGGGTAAGGAGTTACCGGAGCGAATCCCATACCGTGGGTTCCGAAGGGGACAGCCTGAGTCCTTACGACTTGAGTCACTCTAGAGACTGGAACTAAAACTTCAGCCTTCGAAATGGCCGAACCGAAAAAAATAACCGAACTTAACAATAAAAGTTTAGTCAACTTCATCTAAAACCTCATACAAACAACTTTAACTTCAACCAAACCTTCCCCCAAAAGGGAGGTTCTCGTCGAATAATCATAAGCAACCCACATGCCACCACCGCGATGAAGACTTCTGAGGCTCAGACGAATGTCACAGGATTTATTTAAACAAAAAGTGTCACGATAGATGTCGTGTATTCTATCAAGATACGCGCCTTAGCTTAGCTTAGCTTCGCAACGCACCGTACGACCTACATTCTCCG
>VGSE01000016.1 GCA_016875135.1 Deltaproteobacteria bacterium | reverse complement strand
TTAAAGCTTTACAACAGGCGTTAGGTCAAGCTCAGCGGCCTAACGTTTCTCGAGGTAACTCAGACCGAAGTGAGCAAGGGCCTCAGATTAGCCCCTCGGTAAGCATACCGCCCAGTCAACAGCAGCTGCCACAACCCATGCAGCTACCACCGATACCGCCACCACAGCCGTTACCTCTTGGGTCTTTGTTAAATAATGGACCTGCTCAACCAATAATTCCCTACACGCCAAGTAGGTTTAATGATGATTTGCCTCCCAGACCTCCAGTACAGGCACAGCCAGATCCCACAACTATGGCCCTGTTGCAAACTATGCAGCAACAAAATCAGATGTTTCAGCAGATGTTAATGAACCAGAATCCTAACATGAACAACGGCGTTGCTAATGTTCGAGGTACGGTAGGAAATGCATTCCAAAGTTTTGCTGGCCCCAGATTTCCTATGGGACTAGCAAGAACAATAGGCAGCGGAAGAATATTGCCCTCAAGATTCAACGGAAATGCACGAAGCGGAGTCCAGGGGAAAATGGGGGCCAATCCAGCTGCTCGTGGTCCGCTCCCTTCAAGATTAAGTCGATAACTTAAGAGTTTCTTCTAAGTGCTAGGCCTATCAAAATGTCTTTTTAGACGATAGACTTAGCGCTTAGCGATAGATTCTCAAATTGAATTGAGTTTAAAAGACGGGTTCCGGTGCTTAAAAAAGAGTTGGGCAATAACACAGAGTTTTCTGCACAAGAAAAATCCTCAAGGCAGCAGTTGTCTCCAATTACAGTAAACGGGCCCACTTGAACATTCTTTCCAAAAGTAACATTTTTACCGATAAGTATCGGACCTGAGAGTTTGACATGATTAGTGCTAGAGCCGGAATCAACCCAGACTTTTGGTTGGGTTTCAACAAGATGAATATCAAGAGATGCCAAAATATCTTTCAAGAATTGGTTTTCGTTAGTTAGTTGTTGAAGCAGATGATGGCTAGTTGTTAAGAATGCTGGAAGGTCTCCAGTATCATACCAAAATCCTTTAGTATCAATGAAACCATGAACGGATTGCGGAAAGTTTTTCATGAGCGCAGGGTAAAGAACATCGTTAATTCCACAGGTTTTGTTTTCAAGAAGGTCGAAAACACTTGGTTCCAGAATGTGAATTCCCGTGAAAATCCCATGTCGATGGGCTTTGCTAATCTCCATTTTAGGCAGTTGCACGAGATGATCATTTTGGTCAATGCCGACCTTTGAATAGAGATGCTGCCTTGAAGGGTCTTGAATGAGAATCATAGACGCTTTAGAGTTTTTTTCGACGTGTTGATCAACAAAACGCTTAATATCGATATTGGTAACAAAATCACAATTTACCAAGATAAATCGGGAATCAGATAAGAAGGCTTCGGCATTTTTAACCCCACCACCGGTTCCTAGAATCGGATTTTCGTGAGTGAAGGAATAGTTGAGCCCCCCAAAATTTTTTTTACTAAAGAAGGCCTCCATCTCTTTAGGCAAGTGAAAAAGGTTCATGACGACATCGGTGACACCAGCGCGTTTAAGTAAAAACAGAATGTGAAGAATATTTGGAATATTTAGAACTGGAACCAACGGCTTGGGAATTTTTTGTGAGATAGGATTAAGTCGGGTTCCAAGTCCCGCAGTAAGGATCATTGCTTTTCTGACTGAAGCGGCCATGCAATTATTGTAGCTGTATCTTAGAAATAAGCGCTATCCATTTCTCAATGTCGAGAACACTCGATTTTACTCCAAACCCGTTTTCTTGGAGATTACGGGCTGATTGAAGTGCCGGTATTAGGTAGGGCCAGTGTGTTGTTTTTCCAAATCGAATAAAGAAAGAAGCAAAGGAGCCTGCCGCTTTTATAGTCCTCTGAAAGGCCACCTGTTTTAAATCGCTCTCAAAAATATGCCAGGCGATCTTTTTAGACACGGAATGCCGGCTAAGTTCGGTTTTGTATGCATTGATGAGAATGGATCTTTCTGAATCGTTTAGAGGTAAGTAAGCATCATAAACTAGGCTCGCGACATCATAGTGCGGGGACCCAATTCTTGCGTCCTGGAAATCGATAATCCAAAGCTGTTCACGCTGAATGAGAAGGTTTCTACAATGGTAGTCTCGATGGGCAAAGACGCTGGGCTCTATTTGAGCGATTGTCTTACAAAACTGACTCAGCTGGGTATAAGTGGAATCGGAGATTTTTGGGAGATTTAAAAGTTTTTGATGCAAGTACTCAAAAGTGAATAAAATTTCTGTTAGATATTTCTCGGCATCAAAAAAGCGACTGGCCGCAGGGATTTTTGGGGGAACTGGATAGGCTTTTCCATGGAGATCGGCCAGAAGACGGATGGCCTTTTCTAACCAAGCCATTTTACTTGAGGGGTCGGATTGGATTCTGGTTTGAAGAAATTCGTCACCAAGGTCTTGCATCAAAAGAAAACCCTGTTTGGGATCTGTAAAGAAAAACTCTGGCACTGGTAAAGAAAGACCTTTTAGAAAACTCTGATGCGCGGGGTAATCTTGGGTTTGAGTCCATTGAGGATCCGAAACGAGGATGAAATTTTGTTGTTCGGTTTGAATTCGATAAAACGAACGGTTTGAACCATCGCCTAAAAGCAATTGGTAACTAAAATGGGTGGATAGTCGCTGCGTGGATAACCATTTTGATATCCAATTTTCAATCTGGGGATTATTCACCCCTTAAGAGTAACCAGAATAGTCAGTAAAATCAACACCTTATTTTGCCTAAAGACTTGTAAAAAAAAAGCCGATCGATATACTGAAGAAGAAGACCCTCAATCTCATTTCTATTCTCTTCTTTAATTTTAACCTTAAAAAAATTTCCGAATTGTACTCACAGGGAAGTGAAACGGTGTCTAGGCGTAAACAAAAGTGGCTGTCTTATCCCAAGGCCATTGCGGTCATGGCGGTGCTTTGTACTTTTGTCATGATCAAATTTCAAACGCCATCGAAACATACAAAGACCTCAAATAAAAAAGCCTCAAGAAAAATTGTTCATAAAGTTAAGCAAGCAACGTTAGGCACTCGTCCACTTGAAAGCGCAAACGTAAAAACAGAAGATATCAAACAACCAGCCTCTTCCAGTTTAAAAGAGTTCAAACTCTGTGCAGATACTTTAACTCAGCTGGGCAAAGAACGGGATCAGTCGGTTTTTTTATATGAAAGAGGGGTAGTAAAAGCCCAAAAGATTAAGAAGACGTCTCAAATCAAGGTTAAGAAAGTTAAAATTGCTAAAGCTGTAACCAAGCCGGCACGGCGTACAAAAGCCCAACTTAAAAAGACACTTTCCGAGAGGGTCCTTCAGTATTTAGAAAGTTCCGAATTGGATACTCAGGACGCCGTTGATAACCCAGCGCCCTTAGATGAAATTGCCCACCAATCTTTTCAAGAGCCTGTTCAATCAGAAGCCTATGATTCGAATCCACTAGTCGCCATGGTCTCTTTGTCGAATCTTTTGGATCCCATCCTGCCTTTTCAAATTGAGAAGCCTCTTCAGGTTCGAGAGAGCCTGTTTCAGAAAATATCTTTTTCGGATCTTGATGAAAGTCTTTTGTTTCTGAGGGAGATGGAAGACCATTTAGAAAGTAGCCAACTGCCTAAGCAGAGGTTGGCGTGGTCTAAGCTTACTGAATTTCCACCTGTGGTTAGTAAGGAAATGATTGAGCCTCAAAAGGCTTTGCAAGTTACTGAAAATGAAAAGAGCCTAGAAGAAATAAAAGAAACTCAAGCAGACGTACCCGAGCCGGCAGTCGAAAATAAAAAGGCTTCTTCTGTGGTTACAGAGGAAAGAACAAACAATCCACCTTTGAATTCCGAGCCGGCATTAATGCCAAAACGAACTAGGCTGGGACCTAGTATGGCCTCGGCCTCATCTTTAGTAGAGGAGACTTTTGGAGAAGCGATGTCAGCCGTTAATTTGAAACCCCTGAATACTCAGGCGGCCATTATCAGCAAAAAAGCCGAGACTCTCCAAGTGAATAGTCAGGCTGAACAAGCAGACGACGAGTCTAGCGACCACTCACGGGGCGGAACATTTTTTGGAGAGCTTAGTGTGGATAATGCCACCTTGAGTTGGTTAGAGTCGCAAAAAGGTCATATTGAGCTTTCTTTGCATCGAGAAGGGTCAAAAGACCCTCAAGATACGATTTTTCTGATGGACTACCAGTTCCCAGCGTCGGGCTCTCGTTTTGAGTTGGAAGGAGCCGGTCTGCGAGGGAGATACCGACTGATAGCAGGGGTCTATATTCCAAATTCAGCCATTCCGGTGGCACAGATTCCGTATGCTAAACTCATTTCGAATGAAAACTACAAAGAAAAAATACAATTAGTTATAAACAAGAATACTTTCTCAGGGGCCAAAAGCAGAGCCGCTTCGCAAATAGTTCACGACTTTGTTCCATTAAACCTTACGTTATTTGACGGGGCTCCAAGCAATTACAGAAAACCGAAGGTGCTCAAAGCCGGAGAGGTTTCAATTGTTGGGATGTCAGAGCTAGGAAAGTTCCCTGTTGATAGTGAAGGGAACATCCGAATTCCGCAGGTTCCAGTTACTTCAGAGTTGGTAATAGAAGCTCGGGCTCCCGGCTACTATCCTACTCGGCAAATTATCCCCATCTTTTCCTCTGCCGCCTACGCGCCCATTTATTTGGTAGAAAAAGATAAAGTCGATGTAGTTACCCAATATTTCACAAAGAGGCCGCAGCAATCGGAAAAAAGTGTTGTGTTGGGAAGAATTTATGACCTTAAAACACGCACTCCACAGGCGGGCGAGAGCCTTTCGCTTTCTCATAGAAAGGGGTCAGCAGTTTATTTCGGGGCTTTACCGGATCTTAATTCAAAGACAACCCTCGATACCGGATTGTTTGGTTTTTACAATGTTGAGCCCTCAATAAGAACCTTAAACAGAGAAAGAGGACAGTATTCCTTGCTTTTAAATATGAAACCCAATTTTGGGTACTTTGTAGAATTTGGACGAGGAGGGGCGCGAGATTTTAAAGGGGGACTTACAGATCCCTTTTTAAGAAAAGAGGTGTTTGGTTCGGTTCAACTAGTTGGAAGTTCGAGCGAGTCAGTTGAGACTCAGTCAAACGGCAGATTTAAGTTTGAGCAAGTAGATTTGCCACCGGGAGTCCTGACTTTTGAAGCCTATGCTGAGGGTTACCCCAGAACGTGGTTTACAGTTCCTTGGAGTGTCAGGGAATCCATAAAAGAACACTCCTTCTACATGATGGAACGGGATCTAATAAAAGAAAGCGCCAATCGGATTGCACGAATGAGGCACGAAAAAAATACGGGTGTCATAGTGGGCGGGGCCCATACAAGCCTTTTTAGATCGAACAGAACCCAACTCAGGGTTCTCTTGATGGATTCCGCTGGACTCCCTGTCGCAATAGAACATGGGCCTTTTTCTCTAACCCAAGTGCCAGAGACCAAGGCGGGTTTTAGGTTGAGCCCGAAAGATCCCGGGTTTGCCTTTTACAATCTAACTCCCGGGGAATATTTGTTGAAAATGATAGATGACAGGCAAAGAGTTGTTAAATGCCATGTAATTAGAGTAGGGGTTGAGAGGGTTTCAGTAGTTGTAAATTAAAAACACAACTCTCACAGATCGCAAAGCTCCTTAGGAACGGCCCCATTTTTTTTAAACACCAGAAAGCTATCCACGCCCTGTAATAAACTTCCAAAGAGTTGTTCTTTGTAGGCCTCTACAAAGTTAGCTGCCAAAAACTCACTGTAAAAATTCTTTCCCGCAAATCCAAGTGTGTCATTGTGGCTTAGTTCGATTAAGGCATTTATATTTGTAACCTTATATTTCTGCACAATCCTGCGAACCCTTCCTACGCCCGAGTTATACGAAGTTATCGTTGTTCCCCAATCAGGAAGCGAATCGCGATACATTCTTAATAATCTTGCGGCACTTTTGGTCTGTTTTAATGGGTCTGCCCAAAGATCGGAGGCTTCAGCATGAATAAGCTCTCGAGCAGTCTGTGGTGTGAATTGCCAAATTCCCACGGCACCAATTTTGGAAAGAGCCCTTGTATTAAATGACGATTCGACAAAGGGAATTCTTGCGAGTGCCAATGGTAAACCCTGTTGCTTAAAGACGCTTTCAATATGTGGCAGCAAAAACTTTGCTCTTTGCAGCGCCAGCAGAAAATTATCGCTTTGTCCCGTCTGAGTTCGAATATTTCTAACGAGCTTTTGATAACCAGACCTATCTAAAGCCCCATTTCGTGAGAGGAAAGACTGGATGGCAGTTTTTTCTTCTGTTGATAAAAGGTGGGTTTTAGTAAGTCCGGCAGCTTCATCCAATCTTTTTCTTAATTCAGCGAGAATCTTTTTTTCAAACTGAGCAGATTTAATCTCTGCAGCTGTAGCGGAAGAGCTTCTAAAGAGTGGTCGAAAATCAATGTAACCAAAGGAAACTTCGGGTCGCCGCCGATCGTGAATTACGCGGGTTTTACTGTTAAATCGGGAGTAAATGTCAATCCAGAATTGCACGCGTCCCTTGAGTTCAGGCGCCGGTAAAAATGAGCTCTCAATTTTCCCCTCAGGGTCTTCGATTAAAAGTTCTGCTTTGGAAAAAGCAATTGAGCCCTCACCACCGCTATCGACCGCAATGAGAGTCCAAGGGTACTCTTTAACCCAGGTGGGATGAAAATAATCCCACGGGTTGTTAGAGGTGTATTTAGATAAGGTGGGCTTAGTCATCGATGACTGGGCCATTCGGATGTAATCCATCTGTGATGGCTTCGTTTTGTCTGAGGGCACCGAAAATCCTGCGGTAAACACGGCGACGAAAAAAAGCGATAAGAACAACCTTTTCTGCCAACGGTTCCTATGGGCATTAAATTTAGACTTGCGACGATTCGGTTTCATCAACATCCCTGCAGTGTTAAGCCAATAACTGTCACTGTTGTCGTATTTTAAGACATTCTTAGGCTATGATCCGGGAGCCCAGCGCATGACCTCTTCGATGTTGAGGCAATCGTTGTGCCAGGTGGATTGACCGAACTTAGGCTATAAATATCGTGCCGTGAACAAACTTCATGGTCGTTTGAGCCCCTTAAAAAGCCCTCTCAAAGTGATCGGGCATGAAATTAAGTTCTACCCGTTAGCTAATAGGAACAAGGTCGTATTTGCGTAACTCTGCCATGGCTCTTTTGTAACCAATCGATACGACGTTTTGCAGAATTTGGGTCTTTAATGTGAAGTGTTCACCAAAAAACATTTCTCTGTCTTTAGGCTCCGGATGGATAAACATGTAGTTAAGCTTTTCATTAAAGTCGATTCTTTTTTGCAATCTGGAAACCAAAGTATCCAGATCCTCTTCGGGATATTTTTTTTCTTTGAAAAACTCACGAACGGTATCAATCGCTGCTTTTTTGTTCTCGTGAGCCTTTCTGGCTCCATAAACTTTCTGCTCGATAGCTTGGTAAAGACTTTGAATGATAATTGAAGGTAGCCCATACTGATTTAGGGAGCCTATCTCTTGTTTGTAGTGATAGGGTTGGTGCGTGTAGGAACAAATAATCAGATCGCAGTTATTTTCTTTTGCGACATGGGTGGAGAGGGTTTCTCTGATCTCTCCGTCTATATAGTAACGGCTTTTATTTTCACCGTGGTGTACTTTGTAAGGAGAATAGATTAAGGGTAAAGACATTGAGGCCGCTACTGCTTCAGAAATTTTGACGTTCGAAGCATACTGACAATACTCGTCGAAGGTCTTTTCGGTTCCAAATCGACCAAAAACCATTTTTCTTGAGTGGTCGAGCTGGGTTCCCACAACAAAGAGGTCCGGTTTTAATTCATTAAAGTGTTCTGTGGGGAGGATATAATCTTTTAAATAGTTTGCTAAGCCCTGTGTTGAAAACAGACCGGGAGTTTTCAGGTTTCCCAGAACCAGAGATTCTAGGGTCTTTCCTAAAACCGGGCGCTTTTTGAAAAAGTTGTAAAACCCCGTTTTGCTGGGCCAATTAAAAGAGAGCATGTTTTTGTATTGAATTTTGGGAATCTCTCGGAAGTTGCCAGGGATCTTAAATTTAGCATTGTCTGCAAAGGAATTAATGATCGATTCGATGTTAATTCCAGCCGCTAACATAGTTACTATTAGAGCCCCAGCGCTTGAGCCCACATAGGTGGCAATCTGCTTGGGATGTGTTTTGGGCCTTGGATAAGGAAGGCAATCAGGAGGTGAAATGGGATCTGATAATCCGCCCAGGAACGAAAACTCTCGATCGCGGAGAGCTAAACAAACGCCAATGTGGAATGCAGCTGCTTTGGTAGCACCACCACTAAAGACGAGCGCTGTTTTGGTAAACTCAATTTTTTTGCGATTTCGTTCCTTCAAGCTGGCCCCCTAGTACGCAGACCTCGCATTCGAGAGTAACTCCGAATTGTTCTCTTACGCGTACTTTGATGATGTCGATCAATGTTAGTATATCCTTAGCCGTTGCATTTCCCTTATTTAAAATGAAGTTAGCATGTTTTGTTGAGATTTCGGCCCCTCCGACGCAGAGTCCTTTAAGGCCAGCTTTTTCGATCAGTCTGCCGCTTGAATAATCCGAGCCATTTTTAAATGTCGAACCGCAGCTTGGAAAATCTAGTGGCTGTTTTTCTGCTCGCTCCAAAATGATTCTATCCACTTCTTTTCGAATGGTTGCAGAATCTCCATGTTGAAGTTCAAACATAGCCCAGATCACTAAGCTGTTTCTTACTTCAGACTCTCGGTAGGAGAAATGAAGATCTTGCCGTTTGAGCTGTTTAAATCCGGTGTTGAAGTCGAAGAAACGCAATTCTTTAAGGATATCTCCGTAACACCCATATTTAGTTCCGGCATTCATGTAGATGCCACCTCCGATGGTGCCAGGGACTCCTGAGCTAAACTCTAAACCGGTGTATCCTTTTTCAATAGCCCACTTTAGTAGAGTGGGTTTTAACACTCCGCCACCGCATTTTATCCAAACCTTGCCGGGTTCATTGCTGGGGATCTCTTCTATCGTTTGAAAGGCTTTAGCCAATGAGATAACGATTCCTCGAATTCCCTCATCAACGACTAAAAGGTTGGTTCCGGTTCCAATGACGGTCTGGGGGATTTGATTTGATTTAGCTAGAGTGTCGATCCAGTTGAGTTCTTCCTCGTTATTTGGGAATACTAAAATATCGGCCGGGCCCCCTACTTGATAGGCGACATGAGGAGCTAGCGGCGCATTGAACTGAGCTCGATCGCCTAGTTTTTCCTCAAAAAGAGAAAAAAGCTTAGAAGAGTTGTTTATAGACATTGGGAAGATCCCCTGCCCCTAAAGTTAAAATCACATCGCCCGGCTGGCTCTCTTGCAATAACTGTTCGATTCCCTCAATTGGTGTTTTGGTATAAAACGCATTGGGATGGCCAAATTGCAAAATGTTGTCCACAAGAACGCTGGATTCTAGTCCGGGGATTGGTATTTCGCTGGCTCCATAGATGTCGGTTACAGCAATGCTATCGCAGTCTTTAAAGCAGGTTGAGAATTGATCTAAGAGGTCCTCTACTCGGCTAAAACGATGTGGCTGAAAAACAGCCCTTATTTTTTTCCCGCCAAAACGCTCTCGAGCCGCTTTAAGCGTAGCTCTAATTTCGCTTGGGTGGTGAGCGTAGTCATCGATAAATAAGACACCGTCTTTTTCTCCGCGTCTTTGGAATCTTCGTTGAACTCCCTGGAATTTAGAGAGAGCTGAGAGAGCGATGTCTCGATCGATAGAAAGTTCTTCGGCCACAATTAGAGCGGCCAGAGCGTTTAAAACATTATGTCGACCTGGAACTTGAAGGTTTAATTCGAACGTCTCAGGCCCTACTTGAATTTGGCTGACGGTTTTGTCTGTTTGCGAGAAATAACTTAGCACTCGGTAATGATTTTCCTGGCGAAAGCCGTAGGTTTTTTTTCGGCGCTCTATTTTTGAGGAGAGAACGCGCAGATACGGGTCATCACCACAAATCACACTCAAGCCATAAAAGGGAACTTTGTTTAAAAAGGATAAGAAAGCTTTTTTTAATCGAGGCATCGTTTTGTAGTAGTCCATATGTTCGCGATCCATATTGGTAACTACGGCAATGCTTGGGGAGAGTTTGTTAAATGAACCGTCGCTTTCATCGGCTTCAACGACCATAAATTCTCCGGAGCCGAGTCTTGCATTGGTTCCTCCGAAATTGTCCATTCGACCTCCAACGACAATAGTCGGGTCGATAGCAGCTTCCATGAGAATGGTTGCAATCATGGAAGTGGTTGTCGTCTTTCCGTGAGCCCCAGCTACGGCGATTCCATATTTCAATCGCATGAGTTCGGCGAGCATTTCGGCTCTTGAGATAATAGGGATTTGTTGGCTTGTCCCCTGAATAATTTCCGGGTTTTCTCTATTGATGGCTGAGGAGTAAACCACTAGCTCGGTGTCTAAGACGTTTTCTTTGGCGTGCCCCTGATAAAATTTAACACCGCGGGAAATAAGGCCTTTAACGATTTCATTGGCCTTAAGATCAGAGCCGGAGACCCGGTAACCCTCTCTTAGTAAGAGTTCCGCAATAGCACTCATACCGATTCCGCCAATCCCTATTAGATGTATCTTTTTGATTTTATTGTACATTTTACCGCGTCCACTTGCGCTTCAACATTTTGATTAACTTCATTAAGCCCCTCGTTTTAACACTTTTGGCTTAAAGATTTCTAGAGTTGTTTTATCAAAAACCAAGGAAAAGGCGCAACCTCCCTTAAATTGTGTAGTTTAGTCTGGGTGGGCCAGGCAACCCTCTGAAATATTTAGTTATTTTGTCTTGTTGTTTGCCGGCATTTGCTTCGGGCCGATCCACAGAGCGGAGAGATGAGTAATTTTTTTTCTCCGAAAAACAGCGGGATCGTCACATTCTTTGTCTTGGGCGAGGTTAAAAGAAGAATGGTGGAGCTTTTCAGTAGTAGGCCGGTCGAAAAGAATTCTGAAGTGAAAGCATCGTTTGTGCCGATAACAATCAGAGGCGATCAAGATGAAAAAAAATAGGACACCTATTAGACGAAGGCACCAAAATGTTAGTTTGGGGATCTTTTGTTTGATCCTATCGGCGAAGATATTTGGTGTGGAGGTTTTCTTTTCGCCAGGTTCCGATTGTGAAAAACAGATTGTTGATTCAATTAATGGCGCACAAAAAGAGATCGTTGCTGCGGTTTATTCTTTGAACAATAAAAATATTGTAGAGTCTTTAAAGAGAGCGCATCAGAGAAAGGTGGCGGTAAGAATTTTAACCGATCGACTCCAAGCCTCAAATCGGGCATCAAAAACGACAGAACTCTGGCAAGCCAAACTGCCTATTCGAGTCCATTCAGTTCATCGAATAGAGCACAATAAATTTGGTGTCTTTGATGAAAAAAAAGCTATTACGGGGTCGTTTAATTGGACAAATGCCGCCCAAAATGTAAATTCAGAAAATTGTATTGTTCTCACTGAAGAAAACGCTGTTCAAGCATTTCATAATCGTTTCGAACATCTTTGGCAGGTGAATGCAGAGTCTCAGTCCACACTCTTTATAAAAAAGCTTATATCTAAAAGGGCTTCAACGAAAGTGCGCTCGACAGCTAGTGATTCAGCGAAGGAATAAAACGTAGGCAACCCTCTAAAGCAAGCTAGTATAAACCAACAATAAAGGGACCTTTATTGTTATGGCTTAGAGTTTTTAGGAAAAACTGTGATTTGCGATTTCTTCAGCAATTATTTCGAGAGCATTTCCAAATTGAAGTGGCACATAGCCTTGAGCCATTCTGGTCAATACAGAAGCCTCAAAAGTTTCTAGGGTGGTTTTTTCAAGCCGTTCAGCAAAGCCAGCCCCCTGTTCTACAACCCGAGCAGCTCCATGGGATGAGATAAGATGGGCATTGGTTACCTGATCATTTTGTCCGGTTCTTGGGTAGGGCACAAAGATAGCTGGCCGTCCTACTTGAATGAGTTCAGATACGGTTAAAGCTCCAGAGCGCCCAATGACCAAGGAGGCTTTTTGATAAAGTGAATAAATATCCTTGATGAAGGGTTCGCAACAATAATTGCTAACAAAACGATTAGAGGTAGCGGTACGGACCGATTCAAAATCTCTCTGGCCGGCTTGATGAAAAACCTGAGCATTAGGAAATTTTTCAAAAAACTTCGGCAAAAAACCAACGACAGCATCATTAATTGCCTTAGACCCTTGGCTGCCACCTAAAACGAGTAAAAATTGGACATTCGGATCGTAGTTTATTTTCGATTTTTGATAAAACACAGACCGAAGAGGATTCCCTGAATTGACACACTTTTTTGAGCTGAAATAAGAAGCGGCCTCAGGGAAGCCTAAAAAAATTTTTTTCGCCAGCCGTCCCAAAATACGGTTGGCTATTCCTACGGAGGAGTTTTGTTCTTGCAAATACAAAGGGGTTCTAAGGATGAAGGCCGCAAAGCACACCGGAACCGAAACGTATCCCCCCACTCCGATAACTGCCTGGGGCGTTTCTTTAAAAATAAACCACAGAGCCCAGAACAGGCCTTGTAATAGATGCCAAACGGTCTTGCAGATTTGAAAGAGGGATTGGTCTTTAACAGCACCTGTTTTAACAGCAAAAAAGGGAAAGCCAGCTTCCGGAACCAATTTGGATTCCATTCCGCGGTCCGTTCCGACATAGAGTACGATCCACCCTCGTCGTTTCATTTCCTCGGCAATCGCCAACGCCGGGAAGACATGCCCTCCGGTTCCGCCCCCTGTAATGATTACTTTTTTAGCGGTCACAAAAATTAAAGGTTTGATTCATCAACATGATTGTTCTTTGTCTGCAGAGATTATTGACGAGGACTGAAGGACATTCAATATAATTCCCATCAGTACGAGATTAACAATAAGGGCTGAACGGCCCCACGAAATAAACGGAAGCGGAAGTCCTTTGACGGGTAATAGTCCCGTGACCCCTCCCAGGTTGACCGTAATTTGCAAAGCGATCGACAAAGCCAAGCCAAAGCTTAAGTAACAACCGAAAGGATCTTTGGCAGAAAAGGAGATCTTAAACAAAAGGTAACAAAAATAAGTGAACATAACTAGTAAAGTCATAGTGCCGACAAAGCCCGCTTCTTCTCCGATCAGAGCAAAAATAAAATCGGTATGAACTTCAGGCAGGAAAAACAGTTTGCTGTTTCCGCTGCCCAGGCCCGTTCCAAAAAGTTGGCCTGAGTGAAACGATAAAAAAGATTGGATTGCTTGAAAGCCAGTTCCTTGAGGGTCGGCCCAGGGATTTAAGTAGGAAAAGAGTCTTTTTCTCCTCCAGCCATAATGAACAATCGAGAAAACAAAGCCTAAACTACCGATACCCAAAAAGGTCATAAGATAGGACAACCGCACACCTGAAATAAAAAGCATTCCCAAAAGAACAATAACTAAAAGGGTGGTGGTTCCAAGATCGGGTTGCTTAAAGATTAAAAGTAACGTTAGGGCAATGGGCAAAGAATTAGTGATCCACTTCCTTACGGGAAGAGGCGTTTCTTTGTGGCGCGCTAAAAGAGAGGCAAAAAAGATAGACAAAGTAATTTTAGCGAGCTCGCTCGGTTGAAATAGAAGGGGCCCGATCTTTAGCCATCTCGTAGCGCCATAGGCGAAATGCCGAAAAGGACCTAGGTGAGTGGCAATCAAAAATACAATTTGAGCTCCCATCAGTGGGTAGCTTAGCTTTCTCCATCGGGCATAAGGAATTTTATAAGCACACCACATGAGAACCAAACCAACTAGACCACAACCTGATTGTCTTAATACATAATAAAATTCCGACGAGTGTTTTTTGATTCCCATCACGGCAGTTGCACTAAATAAAGCGATCTGACCAATGAGAAGGAAAAGAATAGTTAAAACAATGATGCGGCGCTGAGTCGATGGCGTCATTAGAATCATGTTAGCCATTGTAACATGTTCTAAAAACTAAAGGCGAAAGTCCTCCGCTTTGATACTGTACTTTTCAAGTTTCCGTAAAAGGGTTTTTTTGGGAATCTTTGCGTGGAGAGCTGTCTGGTTGATTCGACCTTTAAAAGTCTTGAGTGCTCGAATAATAAACTCTCTCTCAAACTCTTCTTTAAATCGGTTGTAATCCAGCAAATCGGCATCTTCCACACTTGGTGCCGATGATGAATCTATAATCGGTGCCGCGGAGTTTAAATTATTACCTAATTTGAAGGCATTGAAATGAGCCGGGAGTGATTTAGCAGAAAGCTTATCTCCGGATTCAATGACAAAAGCATGTTCGATAGTGTTCTCTAGCTCTCGAATGTTTCCGGGCCAGTGATGGGCCGATAATTTTTCCATTGCCTGCACCGTTATTCCAAAAATTGATTTTTTGTGCTTTTGTGCGAAGCGCCTTATGAAGTAATTCACCAAATTTTCAATATCATCTTTTCTTTCCTTTAGGGGAGGTAAGTAGATGGGAATAACATTTAATCGATAAAAAAGGTCTTCTCGGAATGTTCCCTTTTGAATCATTTCTTCTAAATTTCTGTTGGTCGCGGCAATGATCCTAACATTCATCTCTATCTCTCGGCTTGACCCAACAGGCGTAAACTTTCTCTCCTGCAGAACCCTTAGTAACTTAACTTGCATTGAGGGTGAGAGATCGCCGATTTCATCTAGAAAAAGAGTGCCGCCTTCCGCATATTGAAATCTTCCGATTTGTCTTTGATCGGCGCCAGTAAAAGCACCTCGTTCGTGTCCAAAAAGTTCACTTTCAAAAAGAGTCTCAGAGATGGCGCTACAATTGATCGGAATTAGCTTTTCATCTTTCCTTGAAGAGTTGTAGTGAAGAGCTCTAGCCACAAGTTCCTTGCCGGTCCCGCTGTCTCCTCGAATAAGTACGGACGTATCGACTTTTGCGAGCTTATAAATAATGTTAAAAATCTTTTTCATTTCGCCCGAGTGACCGACAAACTCTCCGTTCTCTAGTGTTACTATTGGTGCCGAGTAGGCCATGGTTCGAATCATGGCTTGAGCATCTACAGCTCGTTGAACCATTTCAACCACAGCCTGGTGTTTGATGGGTTTGGCCAGGTAATTATAAGCCCCTGCTTTAATGGCTCGTACGGCATCTTCAATAGCTGAGTAAGCCGTCATGATGATGACAATAATGGAAGGGTCGTAGTTTTTGATTTCGGTTAAACAATCTAAACCGTTCATCTGAGGCATATTGACATCAAGCAAAGCCAGATCAATTTGATTGGTTCGAATTTTATCTAATGCTTCAATTCCATCCTCAGCTTGGAGGACGTCGAACCCTCCTTGTTCTAGGGCTTCGAAAAGGGTTGATCTTAGCTCGATATCATCTTCAACAACTAAGATTCTATATTGGCTCATGGTTCAATCTCCTTAAACGGGTAATCTAATAGTAAAGTTGCTTCCCTTGCCGAGCTGGCTATTTAAAGTCACAAATCCTTCGTGAAGCTCGACAAAATATTTGACTAAATACAAACCCAGTCCTGTTCCTTTTTCTTTTTCGGTCTGCGAATTATTTATACGGTAAAATTTAGAGAAAATCTTATCCTGTTCTTCAGCAGGGATTCCGTAGCCTTGATCTTTGATACAAACCTCGATTTGTGAATCAATTTCTTTGGATTCAAGAACCACAGTCGAATTCTCTGGGGAATACTTGATGGCGTTTTCAAGAAGGTTCGCAATAACCTGCTGAATAAGTTTGACATCAAATTTAAAAGAAAACAGGGGTTCAAGTTGGGTTTCGATGCGAATGTTCTTTTCTTGGGCCAGTGGAGCTTTAGATCTTACAACATCTGTAATGACAGAATTGATATCTTTGGATGTTTTATGGAGATGAATTTTTGAGCTTTCGATTCGAGTTAAGTCTAAGATGGTTTCTACATAGCTGCTTAATTCCTCGGTGGTATGGACAATAGATTGTAAGGACTTTTTTTGTTTGTCATTGAGGGTAGTTGTGGAGGTTGTTAACGCAATCTCGGCATTTCCTTGAATTCTGGCCAGAGGTGTTTTTAAGTCGTGTGAAATAAGCGACAGGAAGTTACTCTTAAGTTGTTCTAGCTCTGCCATGAATTCACTTTTTTCCTGGTAGTGCCATCGTTTTTTATATTCACTTACCAAACGGTAGGGAATGATCAGGTAGTAGCCGACCCCCAAAAGAACCAAGGGATGAGCGATATCCAACCAGTAGTTAAAATAATTTAAACAGGTCCAAGAGATAAAACCTAAACTTGCGGTGAGGCCAATCAAAAATTGAATACTTCTAGCCGGAGACAAATAAACAATTAGGTTCATAGCTATCAGACCAACTAAAAAAGATAGAATTACACTTGCCCAGTATGAGCTTTTCACAATTCCATTTTGATTTAGAAGAGTGGCTAAACTATGGGCCGCTCCCTCGAGCATTGTGGTGTCAAAAGGACTTCTTGAGAATGGCGTGAAAATAAAGTCCCTATCTTTATTCGAGGATAAAGCACTTCCAAGGATCACAATCTTATTTCGAAAAAAACCCGGTTCTAATTTGCTTTGTGTAACTTGAGAGAAACTCGAGATGGGATAGGTTCCTTTGGGGCCTTGCCAGTTGATATGGGTTTGAATGGATCCTCCGAACTTCTCGGTGAGATTGATGGGGTAACTCTCATCTTGCAAGTTGAGACTGTTACGGTAGAGCTCTGACAACTTAGAAAAGATTGTGGGTAATCCATCAACTGTTAACATCACTCTGCGACTAACAGAATCGGCTCCAAAACTAAAAGTGTCCCGCGATACAAAGCCGGGAAGATAGCGTGCTGTGTGGTACAACGACCTTGGAGCATTTTTTCCTAGGCTTTCACCGTCTGTGTAACCAACAAAAACGATAGTCTTTGAAAATACCTCCGCAAGTTGGGTTAGTTCGTATTCGGTGTAAAGCCGCTCGTTAATTGGAGCCAGTATCGCAATAACAAGAGGTAGGTCTTGGCCGATAAGGCTCACTGTTTTTGCAAGTTCCTCGGCAGGGATCTTTTCACTGATCGAGTGCCGAGCAGTGCTCTCAGAGTTGTAAGCCACCAATCGTATTGAATCGTGCGGGCGTGAGCTCAGTTTGGCTCTAAAAAGCCCATCTACAAGAACTCCCTTCAAGCCATCAAAGTCAGCTTGAAATAACCCGAGGGTCAAAAGCAGGGTTAATAGGGAGACCGATAGATGAGAAAAGAATTTGGAGCGCGACTTAATATTGGCCTCTCTTTTCTCAAAATCACTCCGGTCTGCCTGAGTCTTTTTCGCTTTCATGGTTTCCCTTGGGCGTTGCGTTAATGTGTTATATCCCAAGTGGCAGACGATTCACAAGCTCTGCAAGCAAGCGGCCATGAGGAGGACAGTGTTAAAGCACAAAATACCCAGCAAAGTCAGCTGCTTGTGTCGGTGTCAAAAAGCCCCCAAATCTAAGGGAGATAATCCTTACAAGGATGGTGTCACAAGGATCCCGGGCTAGAATCCATCGAGGGCTTGATTGCATAGGGCATCTGCCCTTTTATTCTCTTCTCTACGTATATGAAGGATTTGGGAACTACTAAATTGGTTGAGTAGGGTTTTGGCTTCCTGAAAAAGCTGAATAATATGGGGGGCTCTTACTTTGTAGATTCCATTTAACTGTCGTACCATGAGTTCGGAGTCACTTTTAACTACCACATGACTAGCGCCATGTTTGAGAGCCGCCTGTAATCCTTTGATAAGCCCTTGGTACTCAGCGATGTTATTAGTGACGAGACCAAGCTTCTGGCCTTCTTCAAAAACGACAGATTCATTTTGATAAAGAACAAAGCCATAGGCGCCAGGACCAGGGTTTCCTCTAGAAGCACCATCGCAAAAAAGAGTGAGTGTCGTGATCATTAAAGTTGAATGTCGGTTGGGCTGTTTTCGTCGATTTCGGCTGAAGCTGTAATCAAAATTCTCCCGCAGCTTGGGCAGCGGTGGATCACCTTTTCGCCTAAAACGTCGTTGAATAGTTGAGGTCGAATTTTCATGTTGCAACCGAGACAACTTGAATTTTCTGCTAAACAGATCGCAATTCCATTCGTAATGCCAAAAACCTTTCGATACAAAGTTGCAGCATCCGGAGAAAGCTGGCTAATGACACCTTCTTTTTGAGAGCCTTGTTCTTCAAAAGATCTAACGAGTTTAAGGCGGGCCTCTTCGTACTCTTTTTTCTCCCTGTTAACAACAGCCGCTTCATTTTTGAACTTTTCTTCAGCTGTTTTTAATTGGCTTCGATGACCTTCCACTCCATTCATGGATGTCAAAACAGCCTCTTCTAGCTTGTCTTTTTCTGCTTTGAAACCGTCGATTTCTTTTTGAGCAGCTTGGTATTCCTCATTGGTCTTGCACTCCATGAGTTTGCCCTCGGCCTTGCGAATAAAGTCCTCTTTTTCCTTTAAGTCTAGCTCCGCTTTTCTTAAAAGCTTTTCGTTGTTATCAAAGTTGGCTTTGAGGAGATCGTAATCGTCTTTACGCCCTGAAAGCTTGGCCTCTAATTTTTTTACTTCTTCAGGAATTCGCTCGATCTCAGTTTTTAATCGGTACAGTTTTTCATCGAGTCTTTTGAGTTTTCCTAAAATACGGAATTGGGCTTTCATTTGAGCTCACTTCTTACAAGGTTTAAAAATCCATCCGTGAAAACCGTTACTATAAGTAACAACTTGAAATGGGCCCACCAGGACTTGAACCTGGGACCTATCGGTTATGAGCCGACTGCTCTAACCAACTGAGCTATGGGCCCCCAATCAAACTGAACCTTTGTAACCCGGACTATTCACCGGCTGACCCTAGTTATCAATAAACGATTTTAATCGCTTACTACGGCTAGGATGACGCAATTTTCTTAAGGCTTTTGCCTCAATCTGTCGGATACGCTCCCGAGTCACATTAAAATCTTGGCCAACTTCTTCAAGAGTATGGTCAGAGCTTTGTCCAATACCGAAACGCTTTCTAAGAACGCTTTCTTCTCTGGTGGTCAAAGTTGCTAAGACTTTACGTGTTTGCTCAGAAAGATTTAGGTTGGTCACATGGTCAACCGGGTTAACCATCTTGTTGTCTTCGATGAAATCCCCTAAGTGAGAATCTTCGTCTTCACCAATTGGCTGTTCGAGAGAGATCGGCTCCTTCGCAATTTTTAACACCTTTCGAACCTTATCAACGGGCATTTCCATCTTTTCGGCAATCTCTTCAGGGGTCGGCTCTCGGCCTAGTTCCTGAACTAAATATCGAGACGTGCGAGAAAGCTTGTTGATGGTCTCAATCATGTGAACTGGAATTCGAATCGTTCTTGCTTGGTCGGCAATGGCCCGAGTAATTGCTTGTCGAATCCACCAAGTCGCATAGGTTGAGAATTTGTAGCCTCGACGATACTCGAACTTATCAACAGCTTTCATTAAGCCGATGTTGCCCTCTTGAATTAAATCAAGAAATTGAAGTCCTCGGTTGGTATATTTTTTTGCAATTGAAACAACCAATCGAAGGTTAGCTTCAACCAATTCTGCCTTCGCGATTTCCGATTTTCTTTCACCAGCCAAAATCGCTTCATACATGTCCTTGAGTTCTCGAGCTCTCAAGTTGGCTTCTAACTCTACTTCTGCAATTTTTTTGCCGGCATTGTTAATTTCATGTTCGATCTCTAAGAGACCCACGTAATCGAGTCCGTATTTAACTTTTGTCTGCTCTTCAAACTTTTTGTTTTTCTTAGCTTCTTTGAGAGTGTTTCTGAATTTACCGATTTGATCGGTATTAATCCTTCTTAAAGCATAAAAAACCTCTCGCTCAGCCTCCTCGATTCGACTGACCTGAGTTTTAAATTTTGCTACAATTTTATTAATGGTTTTACGGTTGAAATTGATTTCCTGAAAAACCCTAACGATGCTTTTCCGATTGCTGGCAAATTTTTCTCTAAGCTTTTTTCGTTCGGTAGCCGAAAGCCCACTTTTTAAAAGTTTGCCTTCTACTTTGGTTAAAGACCGTTCGAAGTTTTTAACCATCTCCATTCCCTGGAGAATTCGTTCACGACACTCAGCTTCGTTTAAACCACTGGTTTGATCGGGGCTAACTTCTTGAGAGGGCTGTTCACCTTCCGCCGCTTCGCCCTCTTCATCAAACTCACCAGGTTCCTCTTCTGAAGACTCCCCTTCTCCCTCGGCTCCCCTTAAAACGTCTCTCGCACGAAGTCGACCGGCTTCAATTTTTTCACCAATGGCCAAAAATTCTTTCACTCCCATTGAGGAGTTTAAAATTTCGTCTAGAACCTCTGCTTCGCCTTCTTCAATTCTTTTTGCAATCTCAATCTCACCTTCTCGAGTGAGAAGTGCTACGGAGCCCATTTTCTTTAGATAAAGGCGTACAGGATCAAGCCCCCGCCCGAGGGAGTCTTCTTCTTTGCCGACTACAGGAGCCTCATCGTCGGCTGCTGCAGCTGTAGGAGTGGCGGATTTCTTAGCCCCGCCTTGAGATTTTAATTGTTTCTCGTTTTCGACGACTTCAATTTCGTTGTCCTCGATAAGAGTCATGACTTCATCGAGTTGATCACTGTCAGTTAAATCTTCAGGAAGAGCATCGTTAATTTCTTCATAGGTGAGAAATCCCTTCTCTTTTCCTAAGGCAAGTAACTTTTGTAATTCTTTTTTCTTCTCGAGTTTAGAAGCCATCGACTCTCCTCTACTTTTAAAGAGTGCTTTAGAAAAACGTAGACTCTAATTTGAAATTCACAAACCACAACTTCTATCACGCTGCATAGCGCATTACAATCAAGAAGTTCTTAATTCTTTTAGCTTTTCTAGAAGTTTCATGACTTCAGTTTCATCGCCCATTCTCTGTGCCAATTTGATCTGAACCGTTAGCGCTTTGACTTTAGATTCTTCAGTGGCTCGTCGCACCCGATCATAAATCGCTTTAAAAAGTTGTGCGTTGTTCGAGTTTGAGTTTTCCGTAAAAAGTTCTTCAGTCGCTAGAGTTAAGAGCTTACTAGAAGGGCTTGAATTTATTAGTAATTCCAAACTGTTTTCAAACTCTTGAATGGTTTTGGATTCGGAAAGCTTAAAAAGCCAATGGCGGATCTCTTCATATTTGATAGCGATTTCCCAGTCGCAAGCTTTAAGCTCCAAAAACTGTTCAGGCCATCTCAAGCAGGCCTTAAAAAATTCTGTTTCCAAAACAGTAGGTTTGGCCTCGTTTTTGAATGCAGGACGAACACCAATTTTTGCTGTCGAAACTGGCTGAGAAGGCTTAGTTTTCATTCCCGATTCCGCTAGTTCTTTAAGAGCCTCCCGAGAAACTTTAAAGACAAGACAAATATCATCCCAGAGAGTCGCTCGGTCTGGAAGGTTTCGGCTTGCAATTAAAATGGGGACCAAGAGATTAAGCTGTTTGGCGCTTTCCTCTTCGGAAAGATTTCCCTTGGCGGCAATTTCCTTCAGATATTTTGTAATCTGTCTTGGGGCCACTTTGCAGAGGTCATAAAAAGCTTCTGCTCCCTCTTTCTGAGCAAACTCATCTGGATCAAGTTCGTTCGGCAGAGAAAGATCTCTCGCAAAAATACGGTTGGCCATAAAAATATGGACTGAACGATGCCACGCCTCTTTGCCGGCGGGATCGGGATCGAACACCGTCACGACTTTTTGGGTGAGGCCTCTTAACTCAAGACAATGATCTTCGGTAAGAGCAGTTCCCATCGTGGCGATTGCATTATTTACCCCTTTCTCCGAGAGGCCAACGACGTCCATATAGCCCTCGACGACAACCGCTTCTCCTCTAAGACGAATGTTTCTTTGGTTTTCATGGAGTCCATACAGAATTCTTCGTTTGGAGAAAATAGAAGTTTCTGGAGAATTTAAATATTTTGGTTGGTTCGGTTCGTCCGCAAATAGCCTGGCTCCAAAGCCAACGACTTTTCCGTCTCGATTATGAATGGGAAACATTAGGCGATCTCTAAACCGATCATAACCTTCGTTTGGCCTTCCGTCTTTGGGAATCACAAGCCCCGCTTCGACGAGTTCGTTAAAGGTGAATCCTTTCTTGAACATCACGTTCATAAGAGTGTTCCACCCTTTAGGGGCGACTCCAATGCGAAACTTCTGAAGGGTTTTTAAAGAGAGGCCTCGTTTTGTACAATACTCTCGAGCAAACTCGTTTTCGGCAATTTCAAGTAGAAGGTAATTAAAGTATTTAGCTGCCCACTCGAGAGCCGCATAAACGCGCTCTTCTAGGGCCGTTGGGACGTTGGATTTGGTAAAGTTTTTTGTGCCTTTATTTTCCTCTTCGATAACGACACCGACGCGAGAGGCTAGCTTTTTTACTGCTTCAGGGAAACTTATTCCCTCAATATTGATGAGAAAGGTGAAACAATTTCCGCCTTTGTGACAGCCAAAACAGTGAAAGATCTGTTTCTGTGACTGAACCATAAAGGAGGGAGTTTTTTCTCCGTGAAAAGGGCAAAGCCCTTTGTAGCTGGTCCCGCTTTTTTTAAGTTCAATGTATTCGCCGATAAGCTCTACAAGATCAACGCGAGATCTAATTTCTTCAATTGTTCTTTCAGAAAACACGAAACGTTAACTCTCAAATTCTAAGGTCGAGATAAAAACTCTGAACCTTTGATAAAAAACCGTAAATTTTTTTCCTTCGCTTTACTTATCCCAATCCGAGGTGAGAAGCCTAGTTGCTTTTTAGGAACAGTGTATTTAAGGTCTACTATTTTCAATGCGTCCTGGTCAAAGCGCATCCCATCAAAACTTCGATCAATGCCCAATCCTTGGGTGAGTTTTCCGGGGCCACTAAGTAAATTTTTTATGTTTTTTGCGTCTAAAGGCCCAGAAATATGTCGGTTTTTGGCTATTTCCTTTAAACCGAAAAGCGGCACGGCAGATCGAATCAATACCGCGCTCCCTTTGCCCTCAATATCAGTGACGACATTCATGCAGTAATTAAGTCCGTAAGACAAGTAGACGTAACAGGTTCCCCCTTCCTCAAACATTGAACGATTTCTTTGGGTGGGCCCTTTAAAAGCATGGCTTGCAGGGTCAGTACTACCCAAATAGGCTTCTACTTCGATGATTTGGCAGAAGAAATGCTTTTTCTTGTGGCGAACATAAAGCCCTTTTCCTAAAAGTTCTGGGGCGACTTTAGTAGCGCTTCTTAAATAAAACGAGTGCGCAAGAGGACGAAGGGTCTCAATGAGAGATAGGTCCCAGCTAAAAAAAAGATTATTTAAATGATTAGGGTTGGAGTTTTTTGCGGACAAGTTCATTAACCATCTTACCGTCCGCACGGCCATTGGCTTTGGCTAGGACCGCTTTCATCACTTTGCCGACGTCTTGGGGAACTTTTGCGCCCGTTTCTTCGATAGCAGCGATAACTAAGGATTCTGTTTCGGCTTCAGTGAGTTGAGTAGGGAGATAAACTTTTAAAAAGTCTATCTCCATCTTCTCTTTATCTGCTAAATCTTCTCGGCCACCTTTCAAAAAAGCCTCTACCGAATCCAGCCTCTGTTTGATGAGCGTGGAAATTGCTTTTTGAATTTCACTTTCATCAAGGATAGAGCGCTTATCGATTTCTCGCTTTTTGACTTCGGCAATCAGCATTCGAAGACATCCCGTTTTAATGGGTTCTCCGGCTTTCATTGCCGCTTTCATATCGTTTTGAATGGTAGTCTTGAGATCCATGTAAACTATCTGCGCTCAAAAGTACGCTTAACAGAGCGTTTTCGAGCCGCGATACTTTTTTTCTTACGGCGAACAGAGGGTTTTTCGTAGAATTCGCGACGGCGAACTTCCGATAAAATACCAGCTTTTTCGCATTGTTTTTTGAACCTGCGAAGCGCACCTTCAAAAGGTTCAGTATCTCTAACTTTTAGTCCTGGCACGGTAATCACCTTCCTTAAGTCGCCGACAATAGAGCTTTTCGGCGCGTTTCGTCAAGCTACAATATTAACATAGCATCGCCATAACTATAAAAGCGGTATTTTTGGGCGATTGCCTCTTGATAGATTGCTCGGCAAAAGTCGATCCCAAGCAGAGAGGCTACCAAAATGTAAAGGGAGGACTCAGGCAAATGGAAGTTTGTGATGAGGCTGTCTATAATTTTGAACTGATATCCTGGGGTTATGTAAAGTTGGGTAGAGCCGGTTTCGCCCAACGAAGGGTAACTTTCCAAAGTTCTTAAAGAAGTTGTTCCTACTGCGATGACTCGCCCGCCGCGAGATTTAGTCATTTGAATTTGATTAAGGGTCTGTAGCGGGATTTGGTACTCCTCGGAGTGCATTTGATGGTCTAAAACGTTCGTTGTTCGGATCGGCGAGAAGGTTCCATATCCTACATGAAGAGTTACTTCACCCTTTTTAATTCCTTTGAGCTCAAGTTTTTCTAAAAGCGCATCGGTAAAGTGAAGACCGGCTGTCGGAGCAGCAACCGATCCCGAGGCCTTCGCATAAACAGTTTGATAAGTGACTTTGTCCATGGCTTCAGCTTTACGTTTAAGGTAAGGGGGGAGTGGCGAGTTTCCAAAATCGTATAACCAGTCTAAAATAGCCCTATCGTTTTCGATGGAAAAAGAAATTTCGAAGACACCTTTGTCCTGAGGGGTAATGTATCCACTTCCTCCGTTTGGAAATGAAATTGAGATTCCGGTTTTGACCTTTTTTCCTGGTTTGACAAGACATTGCCAAGTTTTGTTTGAGGGATCTAGGCTCTTAAGCAAAAAGATTTCAAAGGGTTTTCCTGGTGTATCTTCCCCAAACAGTCGGGCAGGGATGACTTTAGTGTTATTCACAACCAACAAATCGTTTGTTCTTAGTATTTCTGGCAATTCATAAAACGACCGATGTTTTATTTTTTGAGTCGTTCGTTCGACAACCAAAAGTTTGGAGTGATCTCTTGGGGATGCTGGAAACTTGGCAATAAGTTCC
>VGSE01000015.1 GCA_016875135.1 Deltaproteobacteria bacterium | reverse complement strand
CAACGTTTTCACTTTTAGCTTTAGCGACCGATATCGATGGGGACTGGAGTTATCAAAATCAAAGTTCTATTTTTCCGACGCAAACCGATTGTAAGGCCATTATTATGAGAAACTCTGGGCTCTGCTCGGTTTTGGACTGTAAGGCCATAATCTTCAATGCTTATGGTTATTGTCGCGGCGAAGATTGTCGTGCCATTCTGACTCGAAGTCCAGGTCGCTGTAAAACGAATGATTGCCGCGCACTCATTTGGAATAATGCGGGATACTGTGAAAGCTCTAATTGCCGAGCAGTGCTGTTTAACAATATGGGTTTGTGTCGGTAGTATGGTTCAGGTTTTTTAAGTAGAGGTTTGGGCCGATTGGCTTAGTGTTTATACTCGGAAGTAGACTAAGCTTGGCTCGATGTGATAAGTATCATGGTTATTGAGCGGGTGTAGCTCAGTTGGTAGAGCATCAGCTTCCCAAGCTGAGGGTCGCGGGTTCGAGCCTCGTCACCCGCTCCAAATTCTTCCTTAAAAAAATTTCAGAAGATGTTGCGCTACTCAATTCTACTTTCTTAATTTTAAAATTTTCTTCTGATCAACTATCCCGACTTGAACATAGTTCTCATTAAGCCAATTTTCAAATTCTTTCCCTTTTAGCCAGATAGAAGTATCTGGTGTTACAAACCAATCACTCACAATCATCTCAGGGGGGTGAGCGAACCAGTCCCCGACTAAAGATTCTTCAATACGAGTGTTGTACTGGTCAAAATAGAGATTGCTGATATTTCTAACCGGTATGGAACCACTGAGAGAGTGTGGGCCTCCATGAGTCAACCACAGGGTTCTTTTTCCGCTCACCCAGGGCCTTACATTTCTTGTGTAAAATTCAACGAAATCTTTTCCAGGTATAGAAAACAACAGACCCTGCGTTTTAAAATCTCTAATCGTTGTTAGCCGCGCTAAGGCATGAGTCGGATAGAAAAAATAGACACCCAATAAAAGGGAAGAAAATATAAAATAAAAGGAACGACGGCTCCACAACCCCAACTCAAGAGTTGTCACCATAAAAAAACCAAGCAGAAGCGGCGTATTAAGAAAGAAATAAGAAAATCTAGAAGCGCAGACCAAAACATTCACACCAACACTAAGTCCAAACATCAAAATCCAAAAAGGGTTTTCTAAAACGAATCGTCGGTTTCTTTTAATATTCGACCCTAGGCACAAGAACAAATTAAAAAGCACCATCCAAAATGCAAATTTCAAAAACAGCTCTGAAACATGAAACTCTTCATTAAACCAAAAGTAACGGCTACGCCAAGAATAGACTTGTTCTGGAAAAAGTAAGGGGAGAGTTAAAATTGCAAAAAAAACAGTAAAGGATAGCTTAACTTCCCTCAAAGAAATGGAAAATATTGTCTCCGATTTGTTTTTGTTGAAGATCCACTTTTTGTAACAAATCAAGTTAGTAAATAAAATAATTAAGTAAGAGCTCAACTCCGCTAAATGCTGAAGTACCCATCTTCGATCATGCTTTTCGGAATGGCCAAAGGAAATTCTCGGTAATGCTGTCTTTAACATTTGAAATAAATTACCTTTGGCTTGTGCCGCATCGGTAAACATCAAACGCACTAACTCTTCAGTGCCAATCTCTTTTGAAAAGTGCTGAAACAATAAAAAACTAACAAAACAAAAAGAGCCTAACAAACAGCCCCAAGCAAGCCATAAAGACTTGATTTTCCTTTTACCTTTTAAAAACCAATTCAAAAAAATTAAACCGCTATTGACTAATAAAACACCCAAACCC
Source organism: Deltaproteobacteria bacterium (assembly GCA_016875135.1). Classification (GTDB taxonomy): domain Bacteria; phylum Bdellovibrionota; class FAC87; order UBA2466; family UBA2466; genus UBA2466. The sequence goes on along the minus strand of VGSE01000015.1, from coordinate 23,221 downwards.
AAATTCTGTTTAGTGAAAAGGGCCAACCCAGCCAGCACTCCACTGAATAAAAGAAAAGAATATTTTTTTCTTTGGTAAAACCAGAAACAAAAAACACTACACCAGATAACTAGGCAGTAACCAAGAGTATTGTAAACATGTAGCGCGGATAGATGTGGGATACTTAAGGGGGCGATGAACATTAAAACTACGGCCAGAACCTCTTTTTTTTGGGTTAGCGAGCTCAAAAGAATGTAGACACCGGCTAGGCTTAATAACCAACAACCGTAATAAATGGGGTAGACCCAAATCCAACGAGGACCAAGCCCTTTAAAAACAGCACCAATCAGCTCGTAGGCCAGAGGTCCAAGGGCCGTATAGAAGTCCTTTCCGTAAACCCCGCCCAAATAGACTCGATATCCGGTCTCATAATCCCATCCAAAATCAAATCCATCCGCAATAAAGCCCCAACGCAAACCACAGAGAAAAACGGCTAAAAAACCCCAAAACGTAGGCTGACTCAAAACTACGGGGCGAAAAATCATTACATTTTTCCTTTTAAATTCCGTTGATTATAACAACTTTAAGGAAGGACATAATTCTAACACAATTTTCTATTATAATAACAATGTTGTTAGTATTTCGTAAACTTTCTACTGACTGTGGTACGTATGCGACTAAAAAAAATTGCGTTTACTATCTGGCTATTAACGATACCTTTTGAACAGTTCTCCTTTGGGCATTGGATTGAAAGCTATTACGAGTGTTTTTGCTCAATAAGAAAAAATGGTGCCGAAACATCCTGCTTACAAGAAGTTAATACTAATAATTCCGAATTTCGTGAATACCTTACCAATTTTCCCAGAGGGGATCCAGATCCCCAGAAAGCCGTATTATCAATCAGAACCGCTTTCGGAATTCTCGAGGAAAGAGTCCGATTACATCCCGAAGAAAGCGTCTGCCTAAAAACACTAACTTTGAATTTAAAATACGCAGGGATTTTTGCTGGGCATGAAAAAGCTTTAGCTCAAGCAGGCTGGTTAATTCGAATCTCGGCGTTGAGGGATTTTAGTAAGAAAGTTTATAGTGAAGCCCAGCAATGCTTCGGTCAGAAAGACTCAGACCAACTCAATAAATTTAATTTACCCAACCCGACTTTTTGTTATTAAACCAGTCTTAATTAAATTTTGTCGTTAACTACTTTTTCTTGCTTTTAAAAATCTCCCTCTGGAGGCCTCTAGTTTGCGGTAAGCCGAATCCAACAGAATAAATCGGTTGCCAGCTTGGGTTTTATCCGGATTAAGATCGGGGTGAAACTGTTTAGCTAGCTCCCTATATCTTTTCTGAATGAGCGACCATTCTCTGGCCTCTGGAATTCCAAGAACAGTAAGAGCATGAAGAAGCTCTTTCGGAATAAGTTCGATCGGCTCAGCTATTTTTGGTCGAGTTTGATTAGAGGAGTTACTTTGGAATCGGCTGTCGAACGCTTCATCTTGGAAACGAGTAGAGCCATTCTGTTTTGAGTGATTAAAAGCATGTTTCTGTTTCGGATTTGAAGTCTGCTTATTTGAGTCGAATAGAGAGGAGATAATTTTTTCTGTGAGCTCGACAAAAACAATTTTAAAAAACCAAATACAACTCGACATCAGAATCATCGGAATCCCAGTAAGATCCCATTTTTTTTCGCTGCTCAAGGTCTTTTCTAAAGATCCCGGCTGATAGTAAGTGTAATAAAAAGCCCAAAAAAACAAAAATCCGAAAGGAAAAATCAATCCCGAGGGAACTTTCTCGGTCTTTAGCTGAAGTAAATATTCAACTGACACAAAAGCTATTACAGACAGGTATATCGCACTGCTTTGCGAACTCGCTGCGGCGGTGTTGGCAGACGCCGGATGTGCTCGATGATGATAGAGGTGTTTTCTGTAATGACGTGCATTCATCCTTTAATTCCCTCAAAGCCATTAGCACTGCAATTTAGCCCCCATCTTTTTGAGTGTAAAAAAAAGGAAGAGTTGCCAAATTTTGAACCAAATCGGATCTCAACTCATGTATAGGCTTGAATTTGATAGATTAAATGATGGCAATCTCTTAGACAGTTTGAGGTGTTTTAGACAACTCATTGAAAAGAGGGGAAAAGTAAGTGAACACAGCTTGTCGTATGTTTAATAGAAATACGTTAAACCTAATAGAAGCCCCCTAGTGATTTGGCTTGTAGAGGCTATTGAGGCAGTAGAGATGGCGGAACTTGATACATCAGAGCCAAATCTCTGAATTATGAGCTTTGCATCAAAATCAAAATCTTTAGCAAAATTATAAGTTGCTTTCAGTAAGAGTGTCCAAGCCGCTACGTTACTGTAGGCAACACCATCCTCTAAAGGTTGTTCTGATACAGAAGGAAAGATAATCGAGCTAATATCAGCTCCGACTCCAATTTTTTCATCGATAGGAAAACTTATTCCACCGCTGATCATAGGCCCACCATAGGAGACACTATTGAAAATAAGCGGGCTTTCTGTTTTCGAGATGGTAAAACTTTGAGTTCCATAACCGCCTCTAAAGTAAACAATCGGTCCGGTGCTAGGTGCAAAAAGACTAAGCCTATAGCCTACCAAAAACTTAAATGCAGAAACCGACATTCCCACCGGTTCCGCCCCCGCAACTGTACTATTTACTATAGAGGCCACACCATAATTAAATCCCAAGTTAAGATAATATTTACTCGTTAGCCACAACTCTCCATTGAAAATGCCACCTGTCACCAATTTTGTTGATTTAGACGTTACTCCAGAAACTTTAGTATTTGAAAATGTTGCGAACATGGGGCCTAAATCCAAATTCACTATCCCAAGTTTTCCTTTTTTTACTTCAAATTCATTGCCCCATAAAGATGCAGGCTCTCTTCCTTCGGAGGCCTCCAGTAAGGACCCGACCTCCATCGGTGGGCTATCGGAGAATTGAACCTTATTTCCTCGGCCAACTTCGTGAGGTCTTTTCTCAACCATCACTTTTCCAAAAGTTAAATTCTCTTCAACTTGTGTGATCCCAATCAAACCTGTCTCTTCAAAAACTAACTTGCCCTCACGAAGCTCCGTGGTAAAAACCGAAACTTGGGTGCCCGGACGAAAAACACGCGCCCCACGATCAAGAACAACTAAATATCCGTCTCTTTTTATAATAGAAGCATCGAAGGGAATCTTTTTTACCAGTTCTGTCATCGCTTCCCGAGTAGCCAAAGTAAAACTATCCAAAGCATTTGGGTTAGAGACGGTTGCTGTTTCATAAGCGATGAGCTCGCCCGTCGCTGTAATGACGAGAGTTAATCCGATCTCATACTCATCTTCTTTTTTGAGGATTTCAGCCAAAATTACCGCCCGAGATCCTTTGACGTATTGATCCTTAAAAGCATCATCGTAAATTTTAAGTTTTTCTGTTGAGGTCGAATGATTTGAGAACGATCCTAACTTAGATAAAGATTGTCTAAAACTCTCTTGGTTTGCTTCTGCATAATCAAATCTTGGATTTGCTTGAAGCAGCGAGATTAACTCTTTCTCAATTTGTTCGGCAAAGATAGGTTGTTGTTTTTCGTTAAGTACTCCTACGACAAAACCTTTGTAGCTATACTGGTCATCTAAAGACGATGACCCCAAAGCAAAGACAGAGCCCATCAATAAAAGTAGGGTAAAAAATTTCATCATCGTTAAAAGTTAGAACTGTGTTTTTTAACTGCCCCTATTACTTATTGTAGGTTAAGTTACGATGAGAGTCACTCTTTGGAGCTCCAAAACACACCCAAGTAATGCGGCGCTTCAAAAAACAAACGTCTGCACACGCTGTGCCAAGCTAAATTGCGTCGACATTTGCTTTCTGTTATCTTGGCCACTATGGCTTTGAGAGCTCACAACAAATCTCTGCTCATTGCAGTGGCTATAACTTTTTGGATGCTTACTCTCTGGTTTTGGCCAGGCTCTTTAGACAACTCTTTCGAGGAGAAAGAATCCAAATCTGAACCACAACAAGAGGCTCTTTACCGTTCTGAGATCACTCAAGCTAATTTTGGGCTCTTAGGTGTTCGTTTCTATGAATCGCAAGAAGGACAACCACGTTGGGAAATTAATTCTGAGTTCGCCGAGCTTCATCGAAAAGAGAACTATGCCTTCTTGAAAAATGTTAATTCCTTTTTCTTCTCGGATACAACTCAAAATAAAATCAAATCAAAATCAGATTATGGGCGTTCTTGGACGGACAAAAATATTATCGAATTAAATGGAAATGTTTCAATTGAATCTAGCAGGGGTTACCTCTTTTGGATGGATCACTTAACGTACGATGGAAAACAACATGAATTCAAATCAGATGATCTCGTTCAGATGAAAGGACCTAATCCCAAACGTCCTGTCATGTTACTAAAAGGGGTTGGGTTGAATGCTCAAATCTCAAAAGAACATTTCATCCTTAATCACAACGTGTCATCTCAAAAAAAATTAAAAAGCGGAGACTGGTTGAAGGTCTTTTCAAAAAGCGGAGAGTTTTTTACCGGAGAATCTCGAGCAATATTTTTAGGGGGTGTAAAGTCAAAAATGCCCGGAATGAATATCACGAGTGACGTTTTTGAATTTAGTTCGGAAGAGGGGCAAGAAAACGTTCAAGCTTTCGGTCATGTGGTACTTAGAAACAAAGATAGAATCGGTTACGCTGAAAGGGCTTTTTTAGAAGTGGGCGGTAGCGAGATTATTTTAGAGGGCAAAGCTAGAATTGAATCTGGCGGCAATATTATTGAAGGCAAACGCATTAAGCTTTATTCAGATGATGATAGAATAGAAGTTGAGCAGGCGGAAGGAAGAACCACTAATGATACTGCGCGCTGAAAACTTACGAAAAAGTTTCAAGGGAAAAACTGTCGTCAAAGATGTCTGCTTTGAAATCTCAAGCGGAAAAGCGGTGGGACTTTTGGGCCCTAACGGAGCCGGTAAAACGACCACTTTCTATATGGTCGTAGGTTTGGTTAAACCCGACTCAGGTAAAGTTACCCTCGACGGAATTGACTTGGCACGGTGTCCCATTCATGAACGGGCTCGCCGCGGAATAGGCTACCTTCCTCAGGACCCCTCTGTTTTCAGGAAGCTTAGCGTCGAAGAAAATCTCTTCTTAGTTTTGGATAACTTAAAAATTAGCCGACAAGAAAAGAGAACAAGAGCGGAAAGAGCGTTGAGCGAACTGGGCATAAGTCGACTAGCCAAAAGCCAAGCACTAACTCTTAGCGGTGGGGAGAGACGTCGACTCGAAATTGCGAGATCGCTCATTCTTGATCCAAAGTTCTTATTATTAGATGAACCCTATGCAGGGATTGACCCCTTAGCGGTTCAAGAAATTCAAGGGATTATCAAAACCTTAAGTGAAAAAGGCATCGGTATTGTTATCACGGATCATAATGTTAGAGAAACTTTGAAGTCCTGTGATGAGGCTTACTTAATTAGAGAAGGAACCATTTGGATACACGGGAAACCTCAAGAGATTGTAGAAAACGACTCGGCGAGGAAACATTACTTAGGAGAAAGCTTTAGGTTATAACTATGTCAATAGGTCCCAAATTATCGCTTAATTTAGGTCAACATTTAGTTATGACCCCTCAGCTGCAACAGGCTATTAAGCTATTGCAGATGAATAGAATGGAAATGGAGAATCTAATCAACTCTGAATTAGTTGAAAATCCCACCCTCGAAGAAAGTTCCGAATCGGAAAGCACCATTCAAAGTATCGATGAAGTTCCTCAAGAAACAGCTAAGTCAACAGAAGAAAATCCACAAGCAAGTGAAGATTTTAATTGGGAAAATTACCTAGAAAATTTTCGCTCTACGCCTAACCTCCCTGTGTATCGAGGAAGTGATGAGGATCTTCCTTCCTACGAGAACACCCTAACATCGGCCGCCGACCTTCCAGAACATCTCATGTGGCAGCTGAAAATGAGCGAGATGACCGACAAACAAAAAGTTATTGGTGAAGTGATCATCGGCAACATCAATGAAGATGGCTACCTTCAGGGCTCCATTGAAGAACTAGCTCAAAAAGAAAATTTTGATGTTCATGAAGTTGAAGCCGTACTTTATCGCATTCAAGAATTTGACCCGGTCGGAGTTGCCTCTAGAGACTTAAAAGAATGTCTCCTTGTTCAGGTTTATGACCTCAAAGAAAATGATGATTGTTTAGAGGCCATGATTGAAAACCATCTCCCTGATTTAGAAAAGAAAAATTATACAGCTATCTGTAAAACTCTTAATATCTCTTTAGAAGAAGTAATCGAGAGAGTTAAAATTATCGAAGAGCTTGAACCCAAACCAGGTCGAGCTTTTGGAGGGGCCCCCGCCCATTACATTATTCCTGACATCTATGTAGTCAAACGAGGAGAAGAATATGTCGTTATGCTCAATGAAGATGGCTTACCCAAATTAAAAATTTCCTCCTTTTACAAAAATCTTTTAGACAAAGAAAGCGGAAGCCAACAACCAACCAAAGACTATGTTCAAGGCAAATTGAGATCAGCCGTTTGGCTCATCAAAAGTATCCACCAGCGCCAACGAACCATTTATAAAGTCACTGAAAGTATCGTTAAGCAACAACACGATTTTTTTGAAAAGGGAATTTCCCATTTAAAACCAATGGTTCTAAGAGACGTAGCTGACGATATTGGAATGCATGAATCAACCATCAGCCGAGTAACTACGAATAAATATGTTCACACCCCTAGAGGTATTTTCGAGTTGAAGTTTTTCTTTAATAGCGGCATTTCTCGAGTTCATGGAGCTGACGTTGCAAGCGAAACTGTCAAAGAAAAAGTGAAAGTTATCATTGCCTCCGAACCACCGGCCCATCCCTTCAGTGACCAAAAAATTGTGGAGCTCTTATTAAAGGAAAACATTAATATTGCGAGACGAACCGTTGCAAAATATCGAGAAATGTTGGGAATACTTCCTTCATCGAGACGCAAAAAGGTCTTTTGAAAGTAAAAAATTATTCCGATAGTAAGGTTTAGAAGGAGAATCACTATGTCACTCCACTTAAACTTCCGAAATATCGCCTCTACAGACGCTATCAAACAACACACTGAAGATAGGGTTGATAAATTTAAAAAATTTGTCACTTATCCCATGGAAATCCATGTGATTTTAAGTGTCGAAAAAACCTTGCATTGCGTGGAAATAACTTGTCACGCAGAACACAAGGATTTTATCGCCACAAGCAAATCGAAGAACCTCTATGAATCTATCGATGTCTGCTCTCATAAAATCGAAGCCCAACTGAAAAAGGAACGGGAAAAGAAAAAAGGGCACAATTCGGCTCATAAAATCGCAAGCCGTCACGCTGAAAAATTAGGGGCGGATGTCAAAGCCATGTTTCCGCATCTCGGCAAAGGACAACAAGGGCGACGCACGGGAACCGACCAAGACTAGCCTTAAAGACTCTTTAAACACCCAATTAAAATACCCAATCTATTCCACAGCTTGGGTATTTTTTTGCTTCTTAAAAGGGGTCAGTTCACTTTAAATATTTAAAGTGAACTGACCCCTTTCAATATTTAAAGGTAGCGGGGAGCAGCAACCCTCGGTTGACTCGTCGCATAATAACTGTTATAAACCGCCAACTTTTAACCCATAGGAGTTTCTATGCGCTCTTTCGGTTTCTTGGTTTCGCTCATATTATTAACTAGCTTAACTTTAATAGCCGAACCCAACGGAAGGACTATAGAAGGGTCCTGTGGCGATCATTGGTTCAAAGTCCATTTCACCGCAAACGAAAAAACAAAAAAAGCTCACCTTTATTATTCAGGTGACTCAGGAGAAACAGACGAATTTACGGGGTTGTTGGTCAAGGAAGAAGGCGATACGTCGTTTAGAATCAACTTCATCACGGCAGAAAAAGGCTATCTCTATATAGATGGTTCTGATCATTATCACAATATCTTCTGGGGAACCCTCTCTAAATCGGGCAGACCTGAAGACTCACAAGATCTAGGTCTTTGTAGCATTTACTAAATTTTTTATTTATCTTGTCGAAAAATAGGGGATGAGAAGTCTTTCAAAAAGATTTCCATCCCCTATTTTTATTTGATAATCACACCGAGCCAATAAATCTAAAATTCTTCCCACCTCTTCTTGAGAGTGTTTCTTCATTTGCTCAAAAATTTTAGAAACGAAAAAAGGATGGCTCCCGATTTGAGCCGCAACCGTTTTGGGATCGTTGATCCCCTGTTTAGAAAGTCGTAAAGCCTGTTCTATCATTCGAAATTGTCGCACAACAATAGAAAGAAGCTTGATATCACTCTCACCACTTCTCATCAGAAGATCATACTTCTTTAAAGCCGCCCCCTTACGCTTCATCGCAAGATCTTCAACAAAAGAAAAAACATCTTCTCCGCCTGAACTAGCCCCCATCGCTTCAACATCTGTTAATTGAATAGAAGCTTTATCCCCAACATAACAGTCCAACTTTTCGATATCAGTTGCTAAAAGAGAGAGACACCGACCACTACTGGAAACCAGCAGTTCCCACGCCGCAGGCGCGATTTTTTTTGAATGTCTTTTTTCAAAATAGCCAGACCACTTTGGCCATTCACGGTCGTAGGGCTCACGTATTTCAATAATATCGCCTTGAGCTTCTACCGCTTTGTACCAGCTCTTTCGTTTGTCTACCTTTTCTGCCATCATTAAAAAAACTGTGGAACTCGATGGCTGATTAAAATAATCTCGAAGAATTTCCAACTGACCTGAAGATACGCGATCAAATCGCTGACAAACTATCAATCGTATTTCTTCTTCGGAACTGAAAAGACCAGGAAGCATTTCTAAGGAATTCAATAACTGACTGGCATTTAATCCTTCCCCATCCCAAAGTTCATAATTCAAAGCTTGACCCACATCCCCTTGAATAAACCTCCTCTTAAATTGATTAAAAATTTCGTTCGACTGAAAGGGCTCTAGTCCAACCACCAAACACAAAGGCTTCCAGTCACCAACTTCTAAACTCTTAAAAACTTTTTGTGCTGTACTTACCATCTTACAAAATCTCCACCATGCTATCGTAGAGATCTCTCATCATATCTCGAGCAATATCACTGTAACGGGCATCAATTAGCGATTGAGTGTATGTTCCAAACCCGCTGGCGGCTTCTTTATCGCCGGTTCTAGCTAAATAAGCACTCACAATCCTACTGCCGCTCACCGACTGACTCCAAATAACTTTTTTTGCCTCTCGGTCAAATAATTCAACTCGCACAGTAGCTACGAGGTTGATTTGATCGGGAACGGTCGAATAAGACTGTAATTTATTAACACCAGGAGAGGGCGCATAAAGAGCAGTAGGTTGATAAGTGATCTTTTCTAGGAAACCTCTAATTTCAAAAGGTGTTGTTTCTCGATGGTTCACTAATCGAAACTGCTGATGCAAGGTAAGCTCTCGCAAAAGGGCATTGGTAAAGACCATTTCGGCACCCAGCTCCTCTGTCTCATTAGAAAAGATCGAGACAAATACTCCTTTGGGTTGGTCGAATACGTTTTTAAGTCGATGAGAAAGTGTGTAACCACATCCCTCGATTCCCAACAGTAATAGAAGAAAAAAAGCTCTAACCCACAACCACATTAGCAATTTTCTCCGGAACATAAATAAATTGTCTAAGAGTCTTTCCTTCAATGAAGGGCTTAATCTTATCCATCGCTAACACTAGTTTTTGAACGTCGTCTTTAGTAATACCTTTTGCCATTTCGACTCTGTCTCGCACCTTGCCATTAACTTGTACAACAAGAGTGAACTTGCTCTCAACTAAAAGTTCAGGACGATACTTGGGCCACTCAGCCGTTGTAACGAAAGTTCGATGGCCCAATTCATGCCACAACTCTTCCATCATGTGAGGAGCGAAGGGGGCTAAACACAAAAGCAAAGACCGCATCGCTTCTTGCAGTGTCCACTTCGCTTCAGAAGAAGAGAAAAACTTTTCATTGTCAGCTAGTGCTCCATAAAGCTCGTTTACAAGCTCCATCGCAGCGGAGATAGCTACGTTAAACTTCTCCGACTCAATATCATCCGTCATTTTTTGGATCATCCAATGAGTCTTTCGACGAAGAATCAAACACTTTTCTGAAAAAGAAATTTCGCTCTCAGGAACCATCGGATCGGCCAATGAGGATTGATGTTGATAAAACAATCGCCAAATTCTCTGTAAAAACCGATGGCAACCCTCCACCCCTTTCTCATTCCAATCCAGATCTTTTTCCGGAGGGGCTGCAAAAAGACTAAAAAGTCGGGCAGTATCAGCACCAAAACGATCCAAAATCGATCCGGGAGTTACCACGTTCCCCTTGGACTTAGACATCTTGGCTCCGTCTTTAATAACCATCCCTTGAGTGAGTAACCGCGCAAAGGGCTCATCGCCTGAAAGATATCCCCAGTCTCTTAAAATCTTGTGGAAGAATCTAGAGTACAACAAATGCATGCAAGCATGTTCCACACCCCCGACATAATAATCGACGGGCAACCAATAATCCGCTTTGGCTTTCGAAAATGGGCCTGTCGAACAATGAGGATCGGTGTACCGGGCATAGTACCAAGAGGACTCTACAAAGGTGTCCATCGTGTCTGTTTCCCGACGAGCCGGTTTCTGGCATTTAGGACATTGGGTCTTACTGAAAGTAGGATGATGCTCTAGTGGGTTGCCCTGTTTTCCGGAGAAGATCACATCCATCGGCAAAGAAACGGGCAAATCCTTTTCGGGAACCGGAACCGTTCCACAATTCTTACAATAAACAATGGGAATCGGAGCCCCCCAAAACCTTTGGCGACTAACCCCCCAATCTCTTAAACGGTATTGAATCGTTGAAACACCTAATTTTTTCTTTTCGAGTTCCGTTAAGATTGCCCCTTTGGCCAATTCATTATCTTGACCACTAAAAATTCCACTGGCCACCAGCACTCCGGGGGCAGTGTAGGCTTCTTTAAGCGGTTCACTCGAGTGTTCCCCTTCAGGAATAATCACCCGTTTGATTGGAAGTTGATAAGTCGTTGCAAATTCAAAATCTCTTTGATCGTGAGCAGGAACGGCCATGACCGCGCCCGTCCCATATTCCATAACAACAAAATCACCGACCCACACCGGAATTTTTTCCTTGGTCAAAGGATGGATAGCATAACTTCCAGTGAAGAACCCTTTTTTCTCTTTTATCTCTTCATCAGGTCTTCTAAGGGCAACGGCTTTTTTTATTTTTTCAAGCTGTTCTATACTTTGGGGGGCTTGACAAAGTTTTGCTGCAAGCGGGTGAGCCGCAGCAATCGTGACAAAAGTCACGCCAAAAAGTGTATCGGGGCGGGTAGTAAAGATCTCTACTTTTTCAGAACTTCCCTCAATCTGAAATTGGATTCTGCCACCTTGGCTCTCACCAATCCAGTGCTTCTGCATGTCCAGAACACGCTGCGGCCATTTTTTTTCAAGCTGTTCATGTCCTGATAAAAGTTGATCGGCATAAGCTGTAATTTTGAAATACCACTGACTTAAATTTTTGACTGTGACAGGAGAATCACAACGCCAACAGGCCCCCTCTTGAACCTGCTCATTAGCTAAAACGGTTTCGCATTTAGGGCACCAATTGACTTGTCCTGTTTTTTTATAGGCCAAATCTTTTTCAAAGAATTGGGTAAAAAGCTTCTGCTCCCAACGATAATATTCGGGCAAGCAAGTGGTCACTTCACGATCCCAGTCATAGCCGATACCCATGCTTTTAAGTTCCACTTTCATTTGGGCTATATTTTGTAGGGTCCACTCTCTAGGGTGAACACCTCGCTGAATGGCTGCGTTTTCCGCGGGAAGACCGAAGGAATCCCAGCCGATAGGCTGGAGAACATTAAAACCCTTCATGCGTTTATAACGAGCAATAATATCTCCAATAGAGTAATTTCTTATGTGACCCATATGGATATTTCCACTAGGGTAGGGAAACATGCACAAACAAAAATATTTAGGTTTGTGGCTGTCTTCATCGGCTTTAAAGACATTTTGTTCTGCCCAAAGCTGTTGCCACTTGCCTTCTATACCCTTCGGAGCGTACTTTTCACTTACCATAATTTTTTGACTCTAAGCTTTTAAAGTCCCAGAGTCTAGCCTAAGGAGATTTCTAATGAAAGAAGTAGTCATATTGTCGGCTCAACGAACTGCGATTGGAGGTTTCTTAGGTTCTCTCAAAGATGTCACAGGCCCCAAACTAGGAGCTGCAGCGATTCAAGCAGCCGTGAAAAGAAGCGGCGTGTCACCAGAAGAGATTGAGGAATGTTTAATGGGTTCTGTTTTAACTGCAGGTGTAGGACAGGCTCCTGCTCGACAGGCCGCTATTTTCTCAGGCCTAGCGAACAGCGTTCGGGCAACAACACTTAATCGGGTTTGCGGCAGCGGGCTTAGAACGGTCATGTGGGGTTCACAAATTATTCAATGTAGTGATGCGCAAGTGATTGTTGCAGGTGGTATGGAGAGCATGAGCAAAGCACCTTATCTTTTGGACAAAGCTCGAGAGGGTTATCGGCTAGGCAATGGAAAACTTATCGACTCTATGGTTCACGACGGTTTGTGGGATGTTTACAACAATCTTCACATGGGAGATTGCGCTGAACTTTGTGCCAAAGAAAAAACTATTTCTCGTGCGGAACAGGACCAATTTGCTTTAGAAAGTTACCAACGAGCTCAAAATGCTATTTCCCAAGGTAAGTTTACCGATGAAATCACCGGGATTGAAGTTGTCATGGGTAAGGAAAAGAAAATCTTTGATAAAGATGAAGAACCTTTCAAAGCTAAACTCGACAAATTAGGGGATTTAAAACCGGCTTTTCAAAAAGAGGGAACGATTACTGCCGGAAACGCAAGTTCTTTAAGCGACGGAGCCTCTGCTCTGGTTTTAGCTTCGGCAGACTATGCAAAAAACAGAGGGCTTAAACCTATCGCAAAAATTATTGCTCAAGCTAGCCACGCCCAAGCACCGGAGTGGTTTACAACAGCACCCGTTGGATCCATTGAAAAGTTACTACAAAAAGCCAAGATGAAACTCTCTGAAATCGATCTCTTTGAAATTAATGAAGCCTTTTCGGTAGTCGCCTTAGCCTGCATCAAGGAGTTGCGTTTGGATCCTAATAAAGTCAACCTCCGAGGTGGTGCTGTAGCTCTAGGCCATCCCATAGGAGCTAGTGGAGCTAGAATTTTAACAACTTTAATTCATGGGCTAAGGGCTGAAGGAAAACGTTATGGAGTAGCAAGTCTCTGTATTGGCGGAGGAGAGGCTTCGGCTCTTCTAGTCGAAGCTTTTCAATAATGGCCTCGAAACTTTTATACCTGCTCCCTCTGAGTGGGCTTTTTGAGAGGCTCAAACGGCCATGAAGCTTGTTTAAGACGCTGAATTAATTTACCTTTTTGGAATGGGTCGAATTATCAAATGAAACTCCAAGAAAACTTATTAAATCTATTAGGCTTGGTCCTCTATAGGTCTTTGCAATTTAGGAAAAAAATCTATCGGACCAGCCTCTTAAAAAGCCCACTCAAAGGGAGCACATATGAAACTTTTTACCCTTTTTGACGAGCCGGATTTAACTCGAAGACTAAATTCTGAAGTGAGTTCGGCACTCGTACGAAAAGCCCAAGATCATAATCAGGTCGAGACGACTCTTAAGATGAAATCAAAAGCTTTAGGGAGATTAAAATTCATCAAACTTCATCTGTTACATAAGGAGTTCTCGGGACACCCAACTCACATAAGCCGTATGTTAGTCGCTTCCGGTCGATATGCTAAGCGAAGTTTAAAATTGATGAAAATTCGATTTTGGGAGAGTCAATGAAAGATGAGTTTCAACAACCTTTTCGAATTCATCAATACCACTATTCGGTTAGTTCTTCCGACGGCATCAGTTATCAAATGTTTTTCATTCAATCGGCTCTAGCACATGCGGGAATATCGGGCTCTGTTTTTGCCACCCGACTTAATGATATTTCTTCTCCTAAAGCCTTTAAATTGGATTTCGAAAAAATGTGGGATTGTGATCTATTACTTATTCACCACTCTCTTGGAAATCCTTCTCTAAAACAATTAAACCACTTAGAAATTCCAAAAGCTTTGATCTATCACAATATTACTCCCGCCCAGTTTTTTCCCCACGACCCAACATTGTCGGCACTAAGCGAATTGGGACGAAAGCAACTACAGATTCTTAAAAAGGATACGATTGCTGCCTTCACAGGGTCGAAATTCAATTTTGAAGAGTTAAAAAAACACCTCTTTCACCAACCGCAACTCTTACCCCTCTTAGACATTCCCGAGGACTTAAAAGAAGTAAAAAAGAAAAAACAGAACTCTAAAAAAGGGGCTCCGAAGAACCTACTTTTTGTCGGCTGTTTGACTCCTCATAAAAATCAAAACCAATTAATTAAAACCTTCTATTATTTAAAAAAGCTTCTCCCCAAGCACTCAAAACTTTACCTTGTAGGAAGTCAGGATCCCGTTTTTTTATCCTATTTAAACCTTCTCATTAAGCAATTAAATTTGAATTTGGAAATTAAACTCACTGGAAGAGTGACTCGAAAAATATTAGAACAGCATTATGAAATGGCCGACGCGTTTGTTTGTCTGAGCAAACATGAGGGTTTTTGCATTCCCTTAGTGGAAGCGATGAGCCGACAAGTTCCCGTCTTCTACCTAACCACACCTGGGGTTAAAGAGACGATGGGAAATAGTGGAGTCGCACTGCACACTGAGGATCCCTTTGAAGTAGCACAAATTATTTATACGGTTTTAGAAAACCCTAAAGCCCTCTCTGCAATCCTAAGATCTCAACACCGTAGATTGATTGAATTAGGTAGAGAACACAACGTGGACCGGGTTCAAAAAGTGCTCCTTAAGCTAGTAAAACAGGTTAGAAGCACCCCTTATTTCCAAATCAACCGACGAGAGTCAGAGCAATTTATAACAGCATAGACACAACACAAACAAACTGCCCTTTCGGAGCCTTTTTTCGCATTGCTTCTTTCTTTTCGGAACAACTCGCTCTACAACTAGCGCTCTCATGTTACTATTTAAACACCACAGATTCTTTCTAACTTACACAATCTTGCTGGCTTTTGCTTTTCTAAACAAATCAGCAACTGGGTCATCGCTAGGTGGAAAGTGGAATTATGAAAAAGCAGGTTCGATTAAGTCCTTTTTCGGATTTCGCAATCTAAATCAGCAAAATGTTTTCGAAAGAAACCATATTTTCTTCAACGAAGATCGATTTCGAATTCAAGGAGCTTTAACCCATCCCAACTTTAGACTTGAGTTTGCAGACGAGGCCTTTGTCTTTGTCGAACGGAGTAATCCATCCCCCCTTCCCCTTCCCAATTTTTCGACCACTTCGGCTTGGAAAGCGAGTTGGAATTTACTAGAAAGAAAAAATCTTTTAATCGTAGGTCGACTGGATCGCTTTTTCGCTCAGTTTCTTTTTGGCGACTTCCAAATAATTGTTGGAAAACAAGTTATTGCAATAGGAGTGGGACATATTTTTACAGCGGTGTCGCAGGTTCAAAGATATCTGTTTGACTTCATCGATCAAGAATTTCCTAAAACTGAAGATGCAGTCAGTTTTATTTGGGGCGGACCTGTCCAGGTGGAAGCCAGATTTCTTCCAAAAACATCAGAACAGCGCGAGCAAAATTTTCATTTTCGAGTCAAGGGTAATAAAAACGGCTTTGATTTTGGACTTACTAGTGGCCATTCGGATGATAAATATTTCTTAGGCCTAGAAACCGCAGGCAACATAGGAGAAGGACTTATTCGTTCGGAGATTGTGGGGTACGACGCTTCTGGAAGGAAGTATCTGCAAGGATTAATAGGCTTTGATTATGTCTTTTCTCCAAAGTGGAGCGGAAAGTTAGAGTTTTTTTACAACGGCTTCGGTCAAAGCAAAGATTATGTGTTTGAACCTTTTATTCACCGCACAGCCCCTTTTCGTGGACAATGGTATGGAGCTCTTTTGGTATCTTGGGAAATTCACCCTCTCTTAAAGTCTCATTGGTTGAGTGTGGTCAACCTTAGAGATCCGTCGACTTTAACCCATCTCTATTTCGACTATTCCTTAAGTCAAAGTGTCGATCTACTTTTAGGGCAGTTTTTCAATTTAGGAAATAGTCAATCGGAATTTGGTGGAAGACTTTTAGTCTCTCCTCCTAACTTTGAGTTGGGTGCCCCAAACATCACTTATGCTGCACTCCGTTGGTACTATTAAAGATAAAGGCTTTCAGTTGACTGTCAGCAAAAAAAATACAATTCTAATTACCTTAATTGAGGCATATGCAGTGAATTTTGAAAATTGGCTACAACAGACCGCTCCAACTATTCCCGTTACATCAGCTCTTGCTGTATTAAGACTAACTGAACAAGGAGCTACGGTTCCTTTTATTGCTCGATACCGAAAAGAGCAAACACAGAATCTCAACGAAGTCGCTATTCAAACAGTCATTGATCAAAAAGAATCTTGGGATACTTTGATCAGACGACAATCGTTCATCGCAGCTGAAATAGAATCTCAAGGAAAACTTACCCCGGAACTTAAGAACACTATTCTGTCTACTTTTGACTCAACCCTTCTAGAGGATATTTATCTTCCTTTTAAGAAAAAGAAAAAGACCAAAGCGACACTGGCTAAAGAAGCGGGGCTAGAGCCATTGGCCGATTGGATTTGGAATTGCGGTCATGGTCTAGAAAAGCCGAAAGAGGGTCAGACTTTAGAGCTGTGGGCTTATACTTTTCGAAATGAAGAGAAAGCTATTACGGAAGCTGCTCAGGCTATCAAAGGGGCACAAGATATTTTAGTCGAAAGAATTGCCGAACTTCAGGATCTTAGACAATTTGTTCGAAAGCAACTTTTCGAAAATGGTTTTGCAAAAACGGGTAAAGGCGGCAAAGTCAAACCCAACAGCAAATACGAAAAGTATTTTGATGCTCAAGAGCTCATCAAACATTTACTGATTCCTCAAAATTCCCATCGATACTTGGCCATGCGAAGGGGCTGGATTGAAGAGGAGTTAACATTAGAATTTGGTGGAGATCCAAAGGACCAGGTCTTTGACGCTCAATTAGTTGGCTCTTTTGAAAAAGCTGCCGTCATGGTGTCTGATTCACCCGGTGCTGAAGTTTTGATTAATGCGGCTCGGATTGCCTACAAAGCCTACGTTCGGCCCAGTATCGACAATGAGATCCATAAAGCCCTCAAAGCGGTCGGCGATGAAATGGCGATCAGAGTTTTTGCTGAAAACGTAAAAAAACTTTTGTTGGCTTCCCCTTTTGGTTCTAAAGCGGTCTTAGCGATAGATCCCGGAATTCGCACAGGTTGTAAGATGGCTCTTATCGATGATTCGGGAAGATATTTAGGAAGTGCTCTTCTTCATTTGCAAACCGAGGAAGAAAAACAGACTTCAAAAACTCTTCTTTCTGAAATCATAAAAGCTCACCCTTTAAAAGCTATCGGTGTGGGTAACGGTACGGCCGGAAGAGAGACTGAGATTTTTGTTAGACAACTCGTCAAAGAATTGGGACTTAATTTGCCCGTTGTTTCCGTGAATGAAGCTGGAGCCAGCGTTTACAGTGCGAGTGAAGCTGCAAGAGAAGAATTTCCTGATTTGGATGTTACCGTTCGCGGAGCTATTTCTATAGGTCGAAGACTTCAAGACCCTCTAGCCGAACTAGTAAAAATCGACCCTAAAAGTATTGGAGTGGGCCAATACCAACACGACTTAAGTCCGCATAGCTTAAAGAAGTCACTCGATAATGTCGTTGATTCCTGTGTGAACTCGGTTGGAGTGAATTTGAACACGGCTTCTCATCACCTGTTATCCCATGTTTCGGGTATTGGTGAAGCTTTGGCTAAACACATCGTCGCTTTTCGAAATGAGAAAGGACTTTTTAAGTCGAAGATAATGCTACTGGAAGTTCCACATTTTTCTTCCAAAGCCTTTGAACAAGCAGCCGGGTTTTTAAGAATTCCCGAGGCTGAAAACCCATTAGATAATACTGGGGTCCATCCTGAAAGATATGAAGCTCTACAAAAAACTAGTGAACGCCTCTTAACAAATATTAAAGATTTAACCGGTGGTGGAGCTCAATTACTCAAAGAAGATAAAACTTTAATCGATGAAGTTGGGGCTTTCACTTTAGACGATATTATCAAAGAACTCGAAAAACCTGGGCGAGATCCCAGAGAAACTTTTATTCCCTTCTCATTTCGCGATGATATTTTTCAACTCAAAGATCTCAAACCTGGCATTGTTTGTCCCGGGATTGTCACCAACGTGACTAATTTCGGAGCCTTTGTCGATATCGGAGTTCACCAAGATGGTTTAGTTCACATTTCCCAATTGGCTAACCGATTTATTGATGATCCTCAAAAAGTCGTCAGCCCAGGAGATCGAGTCTCTGTTCGAGTTCTTGAAGTCAATATTGAGAAGAATCAAATTTCCCTCACAATGAAACCAGAGGCGGCTCCAAGACCGGTACCAGCTCAAAGAATTGAGAGCAAAAAAGAATTTCAGACCAGAGGCAAATTCTCCCACTCAAAGAGTTCCCAAAAATCGAGCCAAGGGAGACAGCATCAGCCACAACGCCCACCCAAACCTGCTTTTAAAAATGATGCTTTTGCCGCCCTAGCCGCTCTCAAAAAGCAATCTTAAAAGGGATCGGAACAATGACATACCTGCCCCCTTTAAGTGGGCTTTTTAAGAAAGGGGGACGATTTATTTTTTAAAAAATTGCAAAGACTTATAGAGGGTATAACAGCTACTTTAAAAGCTCTTTTTTGCAAACAGCCATTTCCTTGTCGACCGGAACTCCAAACCAAATTTTCCAAAAATCCGTCACAAGGCTAGGACTCTTTTCAAAAATAGTTTTCTTCTCAGTGTAGACGTAGAGGTTTTCAAAAGCGTCGGCTTGAGATTTATAGCCTATCAAAAAAATTTTATCTCCAACATTCACCGAGAAATCGATCTGTTTGAGAAGAGATCTGATTTCAGTAGCGTTAATATCAATATCATTAACATCCAAAGCATCTTCAAACCCCGATCGCATGTCACTCGCACTTAGATTCTGCATCATTTGAAGCATTAGCATTCGCGTTTGCGTTCCCGATAAACTTCCAATTGGATCCTGAGAATTGAGTGCAGAGGGTTCATCCAAATAATGAAGAATGGCGTAAACATTCACCTTGGCTACTGCAACAAACTTTTGCCTGGTTCCCTTCCCGCTAAAGAGCACCTGACGGACCTCACCTGAAGGTAAAGTCACCAGAGCTCCGGGATAAACTTGGACCGTTTGGCTTCCCACAGTATAATTCGTTGGGTCTCCAATATAAGTCACTGGAGCTTGACCACCCAACGCCAATGGGGTCTGAACGACTAGGCCTACAATTAAAAAACCAACCACATTTTTTAAAATGCTTTGTTTTGAGTTCATTTAATAAGCATATCAATAAACACACAAAATCCCCTTACTATTTTCCGTTTAAGAGGAGGGTCATTTTGACTCTACTTGATTAAATATTTCCGACTCAAATCATACTGCACCGCAGATGCTCATCGATTTTACGCACAAATTCCGCTTTCCTTTAGAATTCCAAGTTGGTCTCAAGCTTGCTCTCTTTAAAAACGTAGTGACGATGTTTTTTTAACAAGGAGAATAAAAGTGAACTTAAATTTAAGAACTTTAGGATTGGTCATTGTATTGTTGGCTAGTTCCATGGTTAAAGCTGACCACACCTCGCCTAGCGGATCAGTAAGTCGATTGATGTATGAAGCTCAGGAATTAGCCCGAGGCGTTAGATATTTTGGACTTAATTACAACGTAGTTCAAGCTGTGGATCGTTTTAATTATGATGTGAATCGACTGGGCAATTGCGTTCAATTCGGAGGTAGAAGATCGATGCTAGGAGAACGCGAATACACTGCGGGGCATATTGATGTACCCATAGTAAGAGACCATAGCGACCCTAGGGATGATTTTGGCATTCCCTATCAGTGCCGGAGTTATCTAGATATGGTTCGAAGAAGTTTTTACCCGGTAGAGCGATACTTAAGTGATACTTATTACGATTACCCTCAGCTTTATAGAAACTATCGAGAGGTTCGTGAGGCTCTCTATGCAATTCAAGTAAGTGGCGAATTTCCTGGTCCTGTACCAGGCCCGTTCCCTGGTCCCGGTCCAGCAAACGTCATGTGCATTGCAGTTGATGCCGGTTGGGAAGAGCATGCCAGCAGCCATGTGGGTTACGGCCGATTTATTGGCGAAGCCCAACGAGCTGCCTTAATGGCTTGTCAACGGTTCCATGGCCGATGCCGCATTCGTGAGTGCCGATAAATAATAAATAACTCAGGGGCTCGTCTTCAAACGGAGATAAGCCCCTGAGTTTATTTAATACCTGCTCCTTTGGCTGATTTAAATTGACAGTGTAATAGGTTTAAGACGACACTAAAAATATAGGAAATTTCTACTTTTTAGTTAGTAAACAACACCCACAAATCCATTGACCCTTTTATGGACAGCGTCTTTAAAGAGCAGATTAGTTTGAGTTTTGTTTTTGGAGTCGCTTCTATTTTTCTTTTGTCTCAATGTGGTGGGGTCAATTCAGTTTACTATGATGGTCGTTCTTGCATCGATGGTATAGGCCCGACAAGTTCAGGATCTCAAATTTACGCAGCATCATGCACCTCGTGTCATCAAAGTTTGGCCTCTTCAACAAAGAAGGGCGCTTCACTTGAGAGGTTGAACAATGGTATTGCATTTACTTCTCAAATGAAATTTCTTGAGTGCTTGACCTCTTCTCAACGCAGCGCTGTGATTTCAGCGTTGGCTTCTCGTTAAATAAGAATGGGTTACAGAGTCCACTGATACTCTATCGAGATAAAATATTGTTTTAAGTTTCTAGAAAATCCCATCTTTGGATTATAAACAGAACGGTTTCTCTTTAGACGAAAATCCAAAACAAATCCCCATTGAATGAAATCCTGACTCTTGAGAGTTGTTCCTTGGCCAAGATTTCTTTGAAAATAAAAAATGGTCATTAACGGAATTCCGAAACCCCAGCAGACACCTTCGTTGAGATTCATGAGAATTGAATTGTCTATTCTTGCTCCAAAATAACCCAGTCCTTGACCTGAGGCATCAACATTGAAATTTGGAACTGCATCCTTTAAGAATCCAACATCGGCATTTCCAATAAGAGCCTGCCCCTGGACCCCCCAGGATAATAAACCCATTCTGAATTCAGCCCCCCCGCCGACACCAAGTCCTAAAGAGTTTCCATTAAATTGAACAGAGTTTACATCATTTGTAATTTGGGCTTGGTATTGCCAGTTCATCAGACTTGCAGTCAGAAATGGAAATATTTTCTTGCTTTGTTGGGTTGAGCCTAACGAAGGGCTCTGGGGTTGGGCAGTTCTTACAAATTGAACTTTATCGCCCACAATAACTCCAATGAGAGGTGTATTCATTCTAACGATGGCACCGCCATATTTTAATTTAATCACTTTCCCACAAAACTTTTCCGTGTTTTTATTCTCAACGCAGACTCTTTGCCCAACTTTTATTTCAGTCGTTTTCTCTTTTGAAATAGCCATGTACTTATTATTTTTAGCAATCTTAATCACTTGAGCTGCTTGGATCATCCCGGTACTTCCTAATCCCACGGCCGCCATCAAAGAAAACAGATGTTTAGAGCCAAACATGACTTTGTACCTGAGCTGTGTAAGAGGAGGGAGTGATGGAAGTCAGCCCCATGACTTGAGTACCTAAAAAATCCACACGAATTTCGATTTTAGGGAACGGCAGATATTCTAACGAAGGACCTGCGCGATAAACACGACTTCCGCCTTGACTGAAAGTCTCAATATAATTTTCGAAGGTCATTAGACCATAAAAGCCTTTAACGAATAAATGTCGGCTCTGTAAAAAACTAAAAATCCCAGTATTTTGGGTTTTTGAAGACATATCAAAGCTTGAGAGCTCTTGATTAAAGATTCCAATTTCAGCTAACAGACTGGACCCTTTTCCCATTTGCAATCGCCCGTGACCCGCAAACATCTGGCGCTTTCTGAAATCGGAAAAAGTGTAAAGCAAGGAAGCTCCCGCTCTAAAGTTTTCTAAAACTTCAAACTCAGAGAATATACTTCCTCCTTTTTGTCTCGCATTTGACTCTTGGAAGAGTTTCCCCATAAATCCATGAATCGCAAACTCTCCCTTAGCCCAGTCTCTATGAAATAAAATTCCATGAGTTTGATCGTTGATATTGAGTAGTTGGACTGAGCGAATAAAAGCGTTGTGATCGGGTACTCGCAAGCCAAAAGCTGTATCCATTAATCCGACATAAATTCCCACTCCTTTTTCCGGAAGAAATCCAATGTAGTGTTCCCTTGAGATAGTGTTTCCAAGTTGTTTTGCTTGAGACTCTGATAACGAAGGAGGCAATGGAACATAGCCCACGCTGGCTGAAGCCCTGAACTTTTTTCCAAAAGTCATAGCGATTGATCCTTCGGCTTGCATTACCAGATACCGAGTTGAAGGTGTAGCCTGGAGCGAACGCCCTACATAAAGACCTCTGTAGGATCCTTGGAGTTGTAACCACTCTGGAAGACTTCCTATTCCAAATAAAAATCCAGAACCTTCAGCTAGTTGTTCTAACTTCTGACCAAATAAATTACCCGACATTTCGGTCGCCTGAACAGCTCGACCGTAAGTATTGATGGGGCCATTCCCCATCGGATTAAAGTGACAAGTCAAACAAGAGGAATAGCCAGTTCCAATGTAAGCAGGATAACCAAAACCGATCTTTTGCCAACAGAGTAATAGACTCAGCGCTACTAAAAAGAAGAGAAACTTCATCGCAAATGATAGGCTAGCTGATGAAAATAGCGATGTAAACCTCCACTTCTTTATTAAAAACAGACCTTGAAGTGAAGCCCTTATATCTTCTAAAATAAGCCGTAATTCTTCGGTTGGGGTAAAATGCTCAAATTTCCATTTTCATTGTTGAGTTGTCCAAACTGCAAGGGAGTTCTCCAGCTCAGTCAAGAAGCACAACTGCAATGCTCTTCATGTTTGACATGTTATTCCATTTTTCAGGGGGCCCCTTGGTTATTTCCTGTTCCAGACCAGGCTTTAGGATTTTGGCGCGACAATCTTATGCTGCACATTCAACAGATCGATAGTGAAGT
>VGSE01000014.1 GCA_016875135.1 Deltaproteobacteria bacterium | reverse complement strand
GATCCACTAGACAAATTTGAACTAGCCCGCACACGTTGTAAATATTTTAATGATCCCAAGAATTTTGAAAACTTTTATGGTAGAAGCTTTTTTTCTCAATGGGTGCTTAGCTCAGTTGGTTAGAGCGCCTCGCTTACACCGAGGAGGTCGCAGGTTCGACCCCTGCAGCACCCACCATGTGCCAAAACATTCGAACCAAATTTTTTTTAAAAAAAGCAAGCGGCGTTAGAGCCTAGGGCTATTAAAACTTCACTTGCAGTTCTGCCTGTCCGATATGTTTTACGCTGCGGGATCCATAAGTCGGGGTGCTAGCTTCCCTTGATAGATTTTCGTTTGGGAACTCCATGATGTAATTCACTTGGAGATTTAGATTAGCGTTGATAAATCCATTGATCCCTAGCACCGAAGAAGCTAATTCGAAATTCTTATTGTTAGCTTCTCCACCCTGAAGTAGTGTGTACTCCCCACGAAGAATCCCTTGCACTCCACGCGTGTTGTCTCCGTCAATGAACCATCCAAACTGGGTATATCCTCCCCACCAATTCTGTATTTTGTTTGCACTAGAATCAGGGAACCAAAGATAAATGACCTCTGTTTTCCAATTGAAGCGGTCTACACTCCAATCAAAATCTGTCTCGATACCGTTTCTACGACCGGTGATACTCGGCGCCGCAACTGCGACAACGAAGGCGTGATCGTAAAGTTTGTAATTCGCATCTCTGACGTCGTCGGTATCATAGGAAACAGCAAAATAGAAATTTCTATGGGGTTTAAGAGCAATTTTGGCTTGAAATTGCTTAAAGGCATTTCCATCTGTAGGAGTCGATAAGTTGTCACCGTTTCCGTTAACTAGGGTCAAATAGTAATTAAATATCGCTGAGGAATCACGACCAAAAAGCATCAATCCAATTTGAGTATCTAAAATATTATTGGCGATCAAAGAGCCGACCATAGTGGAACGTTCGACAGTGTCGAGTTTTCGAGAAGATCGAGAGTTTTCACCAGAAAAAGGAACGACAAATTTACCAATTCTCAACGCTAAAGCATCCCCAAAGACTGGCGTTGTTCCTCTGGCTTCAACAATACCAATGTCGGACGCCCCGCCTGAACCCAAAGCTTGAGAACGCAAAGGAGTCGACGGAGTTCCAATCTCTACTAAAATGTCCAAATTATCATAAGCCGAGACGTTCATGTCAAAGCGTGCTCGGCGAATACTAAAACCAAATGGCTGGTCTTTTCGCGTGTTGCTGATATCGTAATCTCTGGAAATGGCCGAAAGTAGAAACTGCCCGTATCCTTTTAGGTTTAGACTTAATCCCTTCCCACCGGAAACGATAAAACCCTCTTCCTTATTCTCACTTTGATTCCAATTAGCTGCTCCCGCGGAATTCAGTGACAGCACTAACAAGCCAATAACGAAAAGACCCTTACGACCAAAATTCACTAACGCCATTATTTCCCCCTAAGACTCAGTAATCTTTTGGGGAAATTTTACCTCTAGAGTTCGAATCGTCAATTTTTTTCCTTAGAACAGGGCCTATTAATTTTCGGGAAGTCCAGAAAATGACGCGAAAGAACGAGTAGCCCTGTTTCCTTCGACCATAAACTCATAACTTTCATTATTTTTTGAATAAATTGGAGCTCCGTTTTGAGGCACTTTTAAATTAACACTAACAGAATAGTACCCAGGGTTTTGGGCCGGAATCTCTACCCAATTGTTTTCGTCACTGCGATAGATGACCTGGCAAATCACCTTTTCTTGTGAAATCGAATTCTTGCAACGCATAGAATTTGGATTTGCTAAGAAGGTCACCGGAACCGATTGAACAACCCGCCCCGAACTGGAGAATCTAGTTTCGATTATTCCTTTAATCATTTTGGGAAGACTCTCTCCAAGGGACTGTCTCACTAACCGTTCTTGAGCGCCTCCAGCGACAAGCGTGACCGAAATCTTGGCCTTGGCCGAACCGCCTTTTTGAATTACCTTGTTTCCGGACTGCCTATCCTGGACTGAGACAACCTTGCCCGACAGAACCATATTTAAGGCCGATGCCTGAGCTTCATAATATCCCCAAAATAATAGTAAAAAAATGAACAGCTTCATACGTGCAACCCTCCAGACTTAATGATAAGTGAAGTTACCTTCACCCTTTTTATTTATAAAATAACAAAAAATTGTTAAAGAATTGTGTTGAAAAGAAAGCAAACCAAAAAGAATCTTTTTTTCAGATATTTAGCCGGCCAAATTTCACAATTTCAACGAGAGGCTTATTCCCTTTTTTTACTTTTCCGAAACAAAACGAGTTCGACTCTCTAAAAACTGTTCTGCCACTGTATTTCCGGATTCCACTGCTCCATCCATATAACCCTGTTTTTGAACACTACAATGTTCACCGGCAAATAGCATTCGCGCCCCAAACTCAGGCTCTCCAGCAGCTCCAATGATCGTCGTGTATTGTCCCGCTTTTGGCGTGCTATAGCTTCCCTTCGCATAATCGAGTTTCGGCCACTGCATAAATGATCTATTGCCATCCACTTTAGCAGAAGCGCCCGGGTAAATTTTCTCAAAGTCTGTGAGTGTCACCTCTAAAATGTTGGGCTTGGGGTTTAATCCCTTTTCTCCACCGAAAAGAGCTGTAACAATTCCGTGTGAGCCCTTTTGTAACCGACTCGTTTCCCAAAAACACTGTGTAGGAAAGTCACCAAATACAGCACCACAAGATGGAGGAACTTCGCCATTTTGTTTTCGCCAGAACTTTTCCTTAAAGCCGATCATGAGCTTGGAATCTGTGCCGTATCCCAGCTCTGCGATACTCTTTTTCTTTGCAGGACTAAACTCCAACTTATCTATTCCCTCAACTTCCCTTAAAATAGAAAAGGGAATAGTCATAATGACCCGGTCCGCACTGACAACTTTAGTTTTCCCAAAAGATTTAAAGGTAAGTTCAAACCGTTGTCCTTTGTCGACAACTTTCACGAGTCGGTGCCCCAGGTTCATTTTGGCTTTACCTAAAACCTTTTTTTCTAGCGCCTCAATAAGATTTGAATTTCCTCCGACAACTCTTTTGCTTTCATCAGAAACGCCATAAATTTTAAAGCTTTGATTGGGATCCTCTTCGAATAAAGCTAAAAGGTTTATGGCCGACTGTTGCTCTGCCGCCACACCAAATTCGCTTTCGTATGCCTCTTGAACCAGATCCAACAACCAACCCTCTATGAAATCTTTTTTGGATTGCAAATACTCGACAAGAGTCATGCGATCCAAAGCCTCTACTTTGGGTCCCATCTTACTTTTGTAAGTTGGCGTTTCATAATTTCCATTTACCCTCATTAAACTCATATCTTTTAACATCACCTTCAAAAGAGGTTTCGCGGCAGTCTGTAATTCCTTCTCACTCCTTATCTTCCCGTGAGAAAAATAGATTTTACTAAAGCCCCGATCACTCTTTCTAAAGTCCTCCAGAGGAACATTGAGCTCCCGACAGAGACCAATAATGCTCTGTTGATTGGAATCAATAAGTTCGCCCCCCAGTTCGCAAAACATTCCGTCTTGGTTGAATTTTTTCTGGGTTAAAATCCGTCCCCCCAAGCGCTCATTGGTCTCAAAAATTTGAACTCGAACCCCTTTAAGCACCAATCGATAGGACGCTACTAATCCTGCCACGCCGGCCCCGACAACAACCACTTCATCTTGTGAACGCTTTGATCCCAATACACCTGCCAAAGACAATGACGATTTCATGGTAGCCGCTGCAGTAGCAGACTGAATTAAAAAGTCTCTTCTAGAATATTTCGCTTCTTGTTCAGATAAACAATTTGTATTTGAACTTTGCAATAACGCTTCAGAAACTATCCTCTTAAGACTCTGAAACAAAATTTGTCTCGCCATAGAAAGGGCTCCATCCCCTTGCAGAATGAATCAGTATAATACTTAAATAACCTACTGGTAAAAGACGACCCACCTTAACAATACAAAAACAATACAAATTAAACATCAAGAACAAGGGGAATAAAAACTGGTTTGTGACTGACCTTTTTCTTAAAAAATCTTCGCCCTTCTAAACGCAGCGTTTCTTCAAGCTCACCTGAATGTAGGGCCGCATAATAAACATCTTCAAGATGATCTTCAGCATCTTCAGCTACATATTCCGGTTTCTCTCCTTGGAAATACATTAACCCATAGGCCTTAACGGCCGGAGGAGCTATGAGTTTCAATGTTTTGACGTCTCGCATAAAAACCGCAAACACAACACCAGTTTTGGCTAAATTGTTACGCTGCGCAAAGACATCGGGGCTTCCTTCAACAAAACTTGTTCCCACAACCACAGCTTTTTTAAGCTCGATAGTTTCTACACTTTCTAGCCCTTTGTCAGACAGCTCAACCAACTGGCCGTCCTCAATAACTCTAATGTTTTCTAAAGCAACTCCGGATTCTTCTGCAAGTTTAGCGTGTTTGGACAAATGCCTATAGGCTCCATGAATCGGAATAAAAAATTGAGGGCGGGTAGCTTTCAACATCATTAGAAGTTCTTCTTGTTGGCCGTGCCCCGAAACGTGAACCTGATGAATGGATTCATAGATCACTTGGGCTCCCGACCGATAAAGCTGATCGATCATCTTAGAAATCGCTTTTTCATTTCCAGGAATAAAGCGACTAGACATAACGACTAAATCGCCTTTCTTAATTTGAAAATCCTTGTGAATTCCTTCGGAGATTCTCAGAAGTGCCGATTGAGGTTCCGCCTGGCTTCCCGTCACCAAAACAACAATTTTATCGTCGGGAAACATCCCAATATTTTCAAGCAAAACCAAGGTTTCTGGGGGAATTTTAAGAGAATTTTGCTCAAAAGCTAGCTTGGTGTAGGTGTGCATGCTTCGGCCAGCAAAAGCAACTTTTTTTCCTTGGGAGTGCACCAAGTGCATCAACTTTTCCACTCTCTTAATATTGGACGCAAAAAGGGCAATTACCACTCTGCCCGTTTGTTTGTTTAAAATCTCAGTAAACGAATCTTTAATCTCCATCTCGGACAAAGTATGACCAGGCCTTTCGGCATTGGTGCTATCCGAAAGCAGGAGCTTTACCCCCAGATCACCCCACTCCTGAAACGGTTCAAAACCAATTTTGCCTTGCGATGTTTCGTGAGCATCATGTTTGAAATCTCCCGAATGAATGACAACCCCAGCGGGAGTTTCAATGGCAAAAGCTAAAGCCTCGATGATAGAGTGTTGAACGGGAATTGGATCAAAGGTGAATGGCCCAATCGTAAACCTTTTTCGATTTTCAATTTTGTGAAATCTTATCTCTTTTAAGTCGCTATGTTCTGCCAGCTTCTGACTAATCAAACCCGTGGGAAACGGCGTTGCATAAACATCTAAGTCCCTCTCTTTAAGAAGATAGGGAATCGCTCCAATATGGTCATCATGCCCATGAGTAACCACGACCGCTTTAAGACTATCCAACCGATCTCTTACATAGGAAAAGTCAGGAACCAAAAGATCCATCCCGGGCCAATGACTATCCGGGAACTGAACTCCACAATCAATAAGCACCAAATCGGGACCATACTCAACCACCAAACAATTCATTCCGATCTCTCCTAGACCTCCCAAAGGAAGGAGGCGGAGTTTTTTGTCAGTTTGTCTCTGAGTCTGGGGCATAGGGTAATGTGAAGACTACAACAAAGTTGTTATTTGTTCGAGGATCAATTTAAAACCACGGACAAAAAGGAAACAATTTTCTCATCTTTACTCAAACTTTTGCCGATTACTATATTGGAAAGCCTTTTCATATTGTCTTAACCAAGGACCTTTGTCATGAAATCTCGAGACGTGTTCTTACCTTCTTTAAGCAGCATATTAATCGCTGGAATGGTGGCTTTTTTATCTTGCGCGCACCAAAGCCGAAACTCTGAAGATGTCGATGTCCCTGGCGATGAAGCTTACTCTGAAAACGAAACCGAATCCCAACCCGCCTCATCGGATGAAGCCCTCTTAAGCGACAGCGGTTCGGCAAATGAACTCAGTGGTGACTTGGAATCCGGTGAAAGCTCTTTGGAATCTGGTGAAAGCTCTAAGGAAGGAAAGCTTCAAGCAGAGTCGACAGAAGACCTTTTAGTCGAAGACTCACAAAAGTCATCCCCTAGTAATACGGACCCTTTTGAGGCTGAACTTGAATCTACGGACTCAAAAACCAGCTTGGCACAAAGCACCACTGATAATAGTTTAGGATCCGAATCTAACTCCTCTGAACTCTCTTTTGAAGACGAGCTTGAAAAGGACTCTCTCGATTCCAGCAATAAAGCAGAGTCCCCCGCCTCAGGGTTAGTAGACTCATCTTTAAACAGTGGTTCAAGTGCATCCCTTATTCAACCAAAAACTGATGAGTTAAAATCTAACGAAACTGTTGAACCTGAAATTGAGCCCTTAAAATCTGAAGAGGATAAAACCCAGTTCTCAAATACACGTCGCAACAAAAGCGCTGGTATTTTTGTTGCCGGAAAGATACCCAAGATTCCCGCTCGAGCCATCAACAAAAAGGGACAAAAACTAAATCGATTTTATTTTGTTAGAAAAGGAGACTCCCCCACCAAAGTCTCCCAGCTCATTTATGGTTCCGCTGACAAGGCTAAAGCCCTTATCAAATGGAATGGCAAAAGTTGGACGCCAGGGAACATCATCTATTACGTTTCGCCTCAAAACGCCAAAGACCCCAAAATGGATTCGTTTTATAAAGAGAATGAGATCGTTGCTGAAGAGTACGCCATCCAAAAAGGTGATTGGTTATCCAAAATTGCAGCTAAACAGCTAGGGGATCCGAGAAGCTGGACTGAAATCGCAGTGATCAACGGAATTAAAAGCCCCAGGGGAATTGAAGTAGGCCAAAAAATTGCTCTCTATCCAAATGACCTAACAACTCGCCCGCAGCAGCAGACCATTGCCAACGCTGAACCTGTTAGCCAGTCCCCCGTAGCCGTTCAACCTGTTCAGCCGCCCCCTGCCGTTGAAGCTCCCCCAACTCCGGTTCAACCGCCCGAGACCGAAGCCGAACTTCCGGTTGTTGCATCGCCCAATGAACCGATAAAATCGGCCCCAGTAGGTTTCAATCCCCAAAAATTTATCGAGCAGAATTTATTTGCCGCCTTAATGGGACTGGCCGGTATCTTCTTGGTTCTTCTTCTTCTTGTTAAAAAGAAAAAATCAAAACAAATGGCAGACTCAGATGATTTTGATAACGGGGAAGAGGGCTTTCAACCTCCAACGAAATTAAAACGAAAGTAATGCCCTTGAGACGACTCTAAGAGCTTTACAATGGCGTTCTATGCCAGCATGCCTAATTTATAAAAGCCCAAAAACTTGAATCCCCCAATACCCATCCAGGTTGACAAACCCCTGTTCCCAGCGCAAGTTTATTTAAATTGTTTTCACTTAAGTGGTCGATAATTCAATTAAAAGGTAGCTTATGAAATTAAAAGATTGTTTGTTTACTTCAGAGTCAGTAACCGAAGGCCATCCGGATAAAATAGCCGATCAAATCTCTGATGCTGTCTTGGATGCCATTTTAGCCCAAGACCCTAGAGGCCGAGTCGCTTGTGAAACCTTGGTCACAACCGGACTGGCTATGATTAGCGGAGAAGTAACCACAACAGCGATTTTCAACCCTACCGAAATAGCTCGAAATGTTATTAAAAGAATCGGTTACAACAGCGATGAAATGGGTTTTGACTATCAAACATGTGGCGTGATCACCGCCCTTGGCAAACAGTCACCTGACATCTCTATGGGAGTGACTGAAGGTCAGGGATTACATAAAGAACAAGGAGCTGGCGACCAAGGATTGATGTTTGGATATGCTTGCGATGAAACTTCAGACTTTATGCCTGCGACGATCTCTTATTCCCACAAACTCTGCAAAAGATTGTCGGAAGCTCGAAAGGAAGGAACTTTAGGCTTCTTAAGGCCCGATGGAAAAGCTCAAGTTACTGTTCAGTATGAAAATGGGGCTCTAAAACGAGTCGAGACTGTTGTTGTTTCCACTCAACACAGCCCCGACGTAGCTCACAATGAACTAACAGATGCGGTCATGGAAGAGGTGGTTAAAAAAACTATCCCTGCCAAACTTTTAGACTCGAAAACAAAGTTCCTTATTAACCCTACCGGTCGCTTTGTTATTGGCGGCCCAATGGGCGATTGTGGTCTGACCGGGAGAAAAATTATTGTAGATACCTATGGGGGTCACGGAGCTCATGGCGGGGGTGCTTTCTCCGGCAAAGATCCCTCAAAAGTAGATCGGTCGGCTTGTTACATGGCTAGATATGTAGCCAAAAATATTGTGGCTGCCGGTTTAGCAAAACGTTGTTTGGTTCAAGTAGCCTATGCCATAGGTGTGGCAGAACCTGTTTCTTTAATGATTGAAGATTTCGAGACGGGTACAGTGTCCGCAGCAAAGCTAACTTCGGCCGCACGAGAAATTTTTGGCTTTAAACCTTCAGAAATCATAAAAACGCTGGAACTCTTAAGACCGATTTACGAAGAAACAGCAGCTTACGGTCATTTTGGGAGAACTTCATCCAAAGGTTTTAATTGGGAAAAGACTGATCGGATCGACGCTTTAAAACAAATTGCAAAATAAAAAAAGGTACTGCTTGATCCCAAAGCGGTACCTTTTTCTAAAATTTTCTCTCAACAGAAGCCTCGTCCCAAAGACCACTCCAAAGAGAAAACTAAATTCGGTTTAGAAAACTTTTAAGATTTCTTCACCACAACGGTATTTTTCTTGCTCACAATTGAAGGCTGTGTAGTTTCATTTCCTGTTCGATTTTTTGGGTTTTGATCTTCGTCACATTCAATTTCAAGATCAAAAACCAAATCATCACACTTTATACACACCAACCGATTGTTTAGAACATAATGTGATTTTGGGGCCCCACAGATCTTACAGTTCTTCATAAAAGTCCTCCTAAGACTAACGAACCTCATGATTCAAACTTAAATTAAGCTGCTTGATCAGTGTTGAATACCTAACCAACTGTCTAACTATAGTTTGATCGTAAACAAAATGACGCGGTAAATCAATACTAAACTTATGAAATCATTGGTGTTTGTGTAGACTCTTTGAATACACCCGATCAATTAGCCCGTGGCGATGAAATCTCTGACTTATCGAACGCTTCAGTTTTAACGTCGGCAACAGAAGCTCCCGGGGCTACTCCCACAAACACTTCCTCGGCATCAATGGCTTCTCTTAAGACTTGGTCCATGTGAGAAACTTCGACAACCTTTACACTCTTAAGAATATTTTTGGGAATATCTCTTAAGTCTTTCCCATTTTCTTGAGGAATCAAAATCTTTTTAACTCCCCCTCGATAGGCTGCAAAGACTTTCTCTTTAAGCCCACCAATAGGAAGCACGTTTCCTCTCAAAGTAATTTCACCCGTCATAGCCACATCTTTACTAACAGGTTTCCCAGTCAAGCAACTCACTAACGCTGTTGCCATCGTTATGCCGGCGGAAGGCCCATCTTTTGGGATGGCCCCTTCTGGAACGTGAATGTGAAGATCCACTTTTTCATAAAAGTCTGTCGGAAGACCCAATAATCGCGCTCGAGAACGAACATAACTCATGGCTGCTTGAGCGGACTCTTGCATGACATCTCCAAGCTTTCCGGTAACCGTCAACTTGCCTTTTCCGGGGAGCTGTAGAACCTCAATAGTCAACATGTCACCACCGGTTTCGGTGTAAGCTAAGCCATTGACCAAACCAACTTCAGATTTTTCTTCCGTTTTTTGGTAACGATACTTATGAGGGCCTAACAGATCGACCAACTTTTTCGAGTTGATCACTACTTTGGATTTATGCTCGTTTTTTTTGGTCCACTGCCGTGCAACCTTTCTACTGACCGCTCCCACTTCACGCTCTAAGTTTCTAACTCCCGCCTCTTTCGTATAGTGCCGGACAAGATCCTCAATGGCCTGATCAATAAATGAAATCTTGTTTTCATCAAGCCCATGGCGACGCACCTCTTTAGGAATGAGATGTCGCTTGGTGATTTCCATTTTTTCCTCTTCTGTATAGCCCGAGAGATTAATGACCTCTAGTCGATCTAATAAAGGCAAAGGAATCGTATGCTGTGAATTAGCTGTTGTGATAAACATAACATTCGACAAGTCATACTCAACTTCTAGATAGTGATCAGAAAAGAAACGATTTTGTTCGGGGTCTAGAACTTCCAAAAGAGCACTACTCGGATCTCCTCTAAAATCGGTACTCATTTTATCGATCTCATCTAAAAGAATGACAGGATTGACTGCTTGAGCCTTTTTCATTGCCTGAATCAACTTTCCAGGAAGAGCCCCAATATAAGTTCTTCGATGTCCGCGAATCTCGGCTTCATCTCTCACACCACCCAAAGAAATTTTAACGAAGTTCCTTCCAATTGATCTAGCAATAGAGCGCCCAAGAGAGGTCTTTCCGACGCCGGGGGGACCTACTAAGCACAGAATCGGACCCTGCATCTTTTCCACTAGACTTTGAACTGCCAAATGTTCAACAATTCTTTCCTTAACAGTTTTTAGCCCGTAATGATCCTCGTCAAGAACACTCTCGGCACCGTCAACATCGATTTTGTCATCGGTCTTTTCATTCCAGGGAATGCTCAACATCCAATCTAAATAATTTCTCACCACGGTGGCCTCAGCCGACATAGGTGACATCATTTTTAATTTTTTAATTTCGGACCGAGCCTTCTTCAGAGCTTCCTCGGGTAGTTTCTTTCTTTTTAATTCTTTTTCAAGCTCTGTGATTTCACTTTTAAACTCGTCTCTCTCACCAAGTTCCTTCTGAATGGCTTGCATCTGTTCATTCAGATAGTACTCTTTCTGAGATCGCTCCATTTGTTTTTTTACACGGGTGCGAATCTTTTTCTCGACCTGAAGGATTTCAATTTCACCTTCTATTAAGCCCATTAGACGCTCGAGACGACGGCAAGCATCCATGGTTTCTAGAAGCTTTTGCTTCTCATCAACTTTAATGTTTAGATGCGGAATAATCATGTCTGAAAGCTTACTGGGGTCCTCAATAGAGAGAACCGACATCAAAAGCTCAGGAGGAATTCTCTTGTTCAGCTTTACATAAGTCTCAAAAACACCTTTGATTCCTCGAACAAATGCCTCAGCTTCCACCATAGAGCTCACAAACTCATCAAGAGCATCAGCCTCTACTCTAAAGATCGCGTCTTTCTCAATATATTTTGTAACTCGAATTCGACTCACACCTTCGACCAGAACCTTCAAAGTTCCATCCGGTAACCGAAGCAGTTGAATAATGTTGGCTAAAGTTCCGATGCTATAAATATCTTTTTCATCGGGATTGTTATTCTGCGCTTTTTTCTGGGCCGCGAGAATAATCTGTTTTCGATCCCCCATGGATTCTTCGAGGGCGCGAATTGACTTTTCTCTTCCCACAAAAAGCGGAACCACCATGTGTGGAAAAACAATGATATCCCTTAAGGGAAGAAGTGCATAAAGAGAAGCTGCTTCCTGTTTTTTAGTCATAGCCGCTGACCTCCTCAATATTAATTATACAAAAGTACTGCAGCGAAGATAAACCCGTAAATTTTTATTTTTCTTAACACCGGGCACCAGAGCTCTGAAAAGGGACTGTGCGCAAATAAAAAAGCAACTCGACTCTGCGAGTTGCTTCTTCTTGAAACTTCTTAAGTTATGCCGACTCTTTTTTACTGGCTGTTGCTGCGGCGGCGGCTTGTTCTTCAGGAGAATTATATACTAACTCCGGTTTTCCTGTTTTTAGGATGACATTATCATCGATATTGCATTCCTTTAGATTAGGAATAGAAGGCAACTCATACATAATATCCAACATCGAATTCTCAAGAATCGATCGAAGCCCCCTAGCTCCAGTTTTCGATTTTAGAGCCTCTTTAGCCACTGTGTTAAGGGCCGATTCCGAAAAGTTGAGTTTCACATTTTCGAACTCAAATAATTTTTGGTACTGCTTGATGATAGCGTTTTTGGGTTCGGTTAGAATGCGAACCAACGAAGGCTCATCAAGTTCATTCAATGTAGCCAAAACAGGAAGCCTCCCAATAAACTCTGGAATCATTCCAAATCTGAGCAGATCTTCCGGTAATGCCCTAGTCAGAGGACTTTCCTTAGACTTCTCTTTAGTTCCCTTAACGTCAGCTCCGATGCCCATGCTTCGTTTTTGACTACGCTGTTCGATTACTTTTTCCAGCCCCACGAAGGCTCCACCACAAATAAAGAGGATATTGGTGGTGTCGACTTGTAAAAACTCTTGCTGCGGATGTTTTCTTCCTCCCTTAGGAGGAACATTTGCCCGAGTGCCTTCAAATATTTTTAAGAGAGCCTGCTGAACACCTTCCCCCGAAACATCTCGAGTGATTGAAGGATTCTCTCCCTTGCGAGCAATTTTGTCGATTTCGTCGATATAAACAATTCCTTTTTGAGTTTTTTCGATATCGTAATCGGCATTCTGAAGAAGATATAAAATAATGTTCTCTACGTCTTCTCCGACATACCCAGCTTCCGTTAAGGTCGTGGCATCGACAATGGTAAAAGGAACTTTTAAAAGTTTAGCCAAAGTTTGAGCTAAAAGCGTTTTACCGCTACCGGTGGGGCCAATGAGAAGTATGTTACTCTTTTGAAGCTCGACTTCAGAGCCGGGCCCACCTCGCTCTTTGTTCTGAATTCTCTTGTAATGATTATGAACTGCAACCGAAAGAGTTCGCTTAGCTTGATCTTGCCCGATCACATAATCATCAAGAACAGCTTTAATCTCTGCAGGCTTAGGGATCTTAGTCGTTCCCGTTCGGATATCTTCTTTTTGAGCCTCTTCAGCAATGATGTCATTACAAAGCTCAATACATTCATCACAGATATGAACGGTAGGTCCCGCAATTAGTTTTTTTACTTCCCTTTGGCTCTTTCCACAAAAACTACAGACAAGATTTCCAAAGCTTTCACTGTCTCGGCGACTCATGAGTGCCTCTCTGTTTTTTTGTTCTTACGGATTAAATATCTGAAGCATTAAACAAACTAAAGCGATCTTTTCTACTTCGATCCCCCACCTTTACCCCGCTCCATGACAACATGGTCCACAATACCATAGTCTTTGGCTTCCTCAGAGGACATATAACGATCTCGATCGGTATCTTTCTCTATTTTTTCGTAAGGTTGTCCCGTGTGTTTCACCAAAATGTGATTGAGTTTCTCTTTCAGAAGCAGGATTTGTTTGGCTTGAATTGCAATATCGGTTGCTTGTCCCTGGGCACCCCCCAGAGGCTGATGGATCATAATCTGGGAGTGCGGCAATGAATAACGTTTTCCCTTGGTTCCCGCGCAAAGCAGCAAGGCTCCCATACTGGCAGCTAAACCGGTGCAATAGGTACAAATATCAGGTTTTACGTATTGCATCATGTCATACATTCCCAAACCTGCTGAAACGCTTCCACCTGGAGAATTTATGTAAATATGGATGTCAGCTTCTGGGTCTTCTGATTCAAGAAATAAAAGCTGTGCGATAAAAAGGTTGGCTATAGCATCATTGACCTCAGTCCCTATAAATAAAATTCTTTCTTTTAGAAGTCTCGAATAGATATCAAAACTTCTTTCCCCTCGTGATGTTTGCTCAATCACCATGGGAACAAGATAACTACTCGTAGTTTCTGTCGCGCTTAAGTTGGGTTGTGGGGCTAAAATAGATTTAGAAAGAGAAAGGATGCCGGACATGGAGTGTGCCCTCCTAGTCTTTTAATTAAATCCTTGTTAGCAAAAAATGACAAGACCCGCAGTGCTAGAAGAAGGCTGGTCTTAAAATCGCTTGCTGAGCAGGGAAAAACTTTTATACCAGCTCCCTTAGTTGGAAGTTTTGGCCTGTCCAACCAGAAACTCAAACAACTGATCGGTCAAAATCTCATCTCTTAAACGTTGAGTTATCCCTTTTTCATTTAAGAACTGTTGAGCCTCTTCCACCGATTTTCCAAGCTGCGTCGCAAGTTCACCAACTCTGGTTTGAAGTTTATCGGTGTCCAGCTTGATACCTTCCTTAATCGCAATCTCTTTAAGAATGAGCGTACTTTTAACCATGTTTTCAGCTCTTTGCCGAATAGATTCAAGCTCTTCTGGTTTGGGTTGAGGCATTTTAATCCCTCGTCGTTTAAAATCATCATTCATCCACTGCATCAAAGCAGCCGATTGCTCTTGAACTAAGGATTCGGGAACTTCAAATTTATTCTCGGCAATCAAATGATCAATAATCTCTTGTCGCTGAGCTTTTTTGGCCTCTTCCTGTTTCGATTGTTTAATGTTTTCCCTAACCTCTTTGGTCAAAGACTCTAGAGTCGCCCCTTCTTTTAACTGGGCAGCAAAAGCATCGTTCAACTCAGGCAGAACTCGGTTTTTTAGTTCCAAAAGTTTTACTGTAAATAGGGCCGTCTTGCCTGAAACCTCTTTGTCTCCGTAATCCGCGGGAAACACTTCCTCGACTTCTCGATTCTCTCCCACCTTCATTTCCAGCAAAGCTTTTTCAACATTAGGTAGAACTTTATCGACCCCTAATTCCACCGTGTAACTTCGAGCTTCCTCTTTCTTGCTGGGCTTGTCTTTAAGAGTAAATCCTACTTCAACCACTGCAAAATTTCCTTTAGTAGCTTTCTCAGCCGACAAAGGCTCAAGGGTTGCCATTCTTTCTCTTAAATTATTAAAAGTGCCCTCGACATCCGCATCGGTGGGTTCAGTGTTCTGCTTTTTTAAAGTAATCCCTTTATAACCTTTTAAATTGATTTCCGGTTCGACTTCAAACTCAGCAGAAAATGCAAAGGGTTTACCCTCTCCAATTTCCCTGATTTCAACTTGAGGTCGGCTTACCGGAGACAACTTGGTTTGCTGAAGAGCCTCGCTAAGTCCAGCTTCCAAAAGATGGGAGACGACATCTCGTCGAATCTCTTCTTTAAACTTCTCTTTAATAAGGCTTGCCGGAGCTTTCCCAGGACGAAACCCAGGGATTTTTGCCGACTTTGCATAACGGGTTACCATCATTTGCTCGTGCTTTGGAATCGTGTCCCCGGCAAACTCAATGATCAACTTAACTTTAGTCGCACTTAATCTATCTACGCTCTTAACGCTTAAATCATGGCTCTGTTCTTTTTCGGTCACAAAAACCCCTAATTTCTTTAGTTTAAATAGGGTTGTCTTCTACCATGGCATGTCGCTAGGCACAATAGGCGGATTTTGATACCTGCTCTCTTTGAATAGGCTTTTTAAGAGGTTCAAATGGCCATGAAGTTTGTTTACGGCACAGAATTTACTTAGCCGACTGCGGGGCAGAATTCTTCTGGAAAAACGATTGGATAAATAGATAGCTCACACCAATTACTATCGCTGAATCGGCCACGTTGAAAGCTGGCCAATGATAGATTTCCTTCCAATGAAAATCGAGAAAATCGACCACATAACCAAACCTCACTCGGTCGATTAAATTCCCAAGCGCCCCTCCCATAACTGACGATAGAGCCACACCTGTTAGCTTCTGGTTATCTTTAAGTTTGACTAAAACGGCCGTAATAATGACCAACGCCAATATCGGAATCAAAATAAAAAATGGGTCCCTAAAATAAGCAGGGGCATTATGAAGAATACCAAAAGCAGCCCCCATATTTCGAACGTAGGTTAAAGCAAAAAAGGCGGGAACAATTGTAATACTCTGTCCCCATTGAAATCTGGCTAAAATTAACATTTTTGTCCACTGGTCTAAAACGACAACCAAAGTAACGATAATTAAAACGGTAAGTGTTTTCCATCGGGGAAATAGTTTCATTTCGGAGTCCTATGCTGATTCAGGTTTCTTCGGTGGTTGCGAAAAGTATTAATGAACATTAAAAAGACGCCCGATAAAATCGAAATGTCTGCAACGTTAAAAGCCGGCAAAATGAGCTTCTGCTGCCAATGGAGCTGTAAGAAGTCCACAACGAAACCATATTTAATTCGATCTAAAAGATTGCCAATAGCCCCCGAAAATATCGTTGTTAACGCTATCGAGGTTAACATTTGGTTGTCTTGAAGCTTGATAAAAATAAGAACAATCAGAATCAGGGCAAAAATGGGCACTGCAATGAAAAAAACGTCCTGAAGCTGCTTAGGTGCTTGTTGCAAAAACCCAAAGACGAACCCATTATTTTTCTTCAAGACACCTGTCAAAATTCTCGGAATGAGTTCGATTGCTGCTTGGTTTACCCAAGCAGTAGAAACTATGTGCTTCAATAATTGATCAACAGATAAGATTAAACCGCTAAGCGAAAATAAAATGAGGTACCTTTGTTTCATGTACCCAAAGAATTTTACTACGAACTCATCGAATCTAAGAAAGATTTATTTGTTTTTGTAGCCATAACCTTGTCCAACAAAAACTCCATGCTATCAACTACGTTCATAGGTTGAAGCACTTTTCTCAGAATCCAAACGCGATTAAGAACCTCTTTGTCCATAAGAAGCTCTTCTCGGCGAGTTCCGGACTTGTTGATGTCGATACATGGAAAAATGCGTTTTTCCATAAGCTTACGGTCTAAAGTAATTTCCAAGTTACCAGTTCCTTTGAACTCTTCGAAAATAACCTCATCCATTCGGCTTCCAGTGTCGATAAGCGCCGTCGCAAGAATAGTTAAGCTCCCGCCATTCTCAATATTTCGAGCAGCACCAAAGAATCTCTTCGGCTTATGTAGCGCATTAGAGTCCACACCGCCCGATAGAATCTTTCCGCTAGGCGGAACAACCGTATTATAAGCTCGGGCCAAGCGCGTAATAGAATCTAGTAAGATCACTACATCTTTTTTGTGCTCAACAAGTCGCTTTGCCTTTTCAATGACCATTTCAGCCACTTGAACGTGCCGAGTTGCTGGCTCATCGAAAGTCGAGCTGACGACTTCTCCATCTACGTTTCTTTCCATGTCGGTCACTTCTTCGGGGCGCTCATCGATAAGAAGAACAATAAGAACCACTTCGGGGTGGTTGTGTGTGATGCTATTAGCAATTTCTTGCATCAACATGGTTTTACCGGCTCGTGGAGGAGCCACAATCAACCCTCGCTGCCCTTTTCCAATCGGGGTTAGAAGATCAATGACTCGAGTGGAATATTTTTTTGCATCATATTCCAAATTAAATTTTTCGTGCGGATAGAGCGGCGTTAAGTTGTCGAATAAGATTTTTTCTCGCGCAACTTCAGGCTCTTCGTGGTTGATTTTTTCAACTTTTAAAAGCGCAAAATACCTTTCGGAATCCTTAGGCGGTCTAATTTGACCCTCTACCGTATCCCCCGTTCTGAGCATGAACCGTCTAA
This sequence comes from Deltaproteobacteria bacterium, assembly GCA_016875135.1. Classification (GTDB taxonomy): domain Bacteria; phylum Bdellovibrionota; class FAC87; order UBA2466; family UBA2466; genus UBA2466. The sequence goes on along the minus strand of VGSE01000014.1, from coordinate 7,797 downwards.
TCTGAGAAGGAGAAACGTAAATATCATCTGGCCCTGGAAGATAGTTGTAGTCAGGCGCCCTAAGGAATCCAAAACCATCTGGAAGGGTTTCTAAAACCCCTTCGCCATAAATAGAACCATTCTGTTCTGTCTGAGCTTGGAGAATGCCGAAAATTAACTCCTGCCTTCTTAGCCCCCCAGGAGATTCTACTCCCAGAGACTTAGCTAACTCGGTTAACTCGGAGATTGGTTTTTCTTTTAGCTCCTTTAAGTGCATGTTTTACTACCTTCTGTTTGGTTGGATTGAAAATTGCGGAAATATCTAAATTTACTACCTTTTCCTACTTGTTTTGGAAATTTATGGGGCTTAGGTTTCTTAAAGCCCTCTTCTCCATCAAAGGATTTACAAGATGAAACCGTTCTAGCCTACGAAGGAAAAGCCCGGTGTGTCAATAGAAATATTTGGGCCCAGGGATTTAGTCGCCAACTGGGCCCCAAAATCAAACAATACTTATTAAGCGTTTCCGCCCTTGATTTTTAGAACGCGCGTGGCTTGAGGACCCTTGGGACCGTCGGTCATGTCAAACTCAACCTCTTGTCCTTCGGTTAAAGACTTAAAGCCTTCTCCCTCAATAGAAGAAAAATGAACAAACACATCCTGTCCACCTTCTTGCTCAATAAAACCATAGCCCTTGTTGTCGTTGAACCACTTCACGAAGCCAGTTGGCATAAATACAGTCCTCCAATAATAACCCCCTAAAACTCTCTTGCCTGGTGAACCTTCTCGGAAGTTTTTTAATCTCATCACTGAGAGCAAAACTTCTTAAAGAAGGCGGTGTTTACAATTTGTTAAGACCAAAAGAGCTTTAGGAAACCCCACCAATTAAAAACAGGATTTAAAGAAGATTAAAACCCCCCCCTCTTTTTAACCTGTTAACCCACCATTAGCGATGATGTTTGAGCCCTGACTCCGTGTCAAGCGACTTGATTGACAAGGAATGTCACTAAGTTATACTAAATAATATAGAAATCAGTTTTTTTTTGACCCTTCTATCGACGTAAAAGCAGCAACAATTAACTCTCAAAAATCAGCCAAAGATAGGTGAAAGAATGCTCTTTGCAAAAAAGCAACACACACCACAAAAACAACCATCGCCAAACATTACTATGTCCGGGACCAAAACAATTACAAACCCCATCATAAGTGAGATTCACCGATTAATCTGGTTCGCCTCAGCTCTGACTCTTGTTTTGGCTCTTCTGAGCTATTCCCCCAGCGATCCTTCTTGGACTACTTGGAGCTCAAAAAATGAGTTTCAAAATTGGCTCGGACGCTCCGGAAGCGTGGTCTCTGATCTGCTTCTACAACTGTTTGGAGTCGCTAGCTTCCTTATTGCCGCTCTTTTTACTCTTTTTGCTTCGAGGAAAAAAACAACTTCGCAAGATCCTCTCTCAAAATCAAATTTAATGGCGCCACTTTTCTTTCTAATCAGTACGAGCGCTTTGATTCAAAGTATCTTGCCCCAAAGATGGACCCCTTGGAATCTCCCCAACCCCGGCGGGATGAGCGGCCAGATTCTCCATCAGTTTTTATCTTGGACAGCCGGCAACCTGGGTGCTTTTCTCGCTAGTTTGTTTATCACTCTTGCTTTAGCCATGTGGGTTTTTAAATGGAATTTTGTTTCTTTCGCTTCACACAAGATCAAGCTTTGGTGTTTCCAATTGAGAGAGAAAAACATCGCTCTCACTACTCTCTGGAAAGAATCGTTTAAAAGCCGACTAGCGGCCTACAGAGAGCGTTTAAAAAAGAAAAGCGCTCCCCCAATAGGGATCCCAACAACCACAGGTTTGGTTTCTTCCCCCACTGCTCCTCCCCTTGAAATTCCAAAACCCGCCATTCAACTACCACTCCCCCTTGCGAACCCCAATACACACGTTACCGTAGAAAACACTCCTCCTATTTCAACGGAGCGCTCTGCTGAAGATGAGGAGTTGCTTAAAGTATTAAATCCCGAATTAGGGAAAGAAAAACTCCCCTCCACTAGAACAAAGTCACCCAAAAAAATTAACATCAATTTTCAACTTCCTCAGCTTTCGATGCTTTCAGGTAAAGCAGAAGCCAAAACGAAGTCAGTCGACAAAAACTGGTATCTTGAAAAAGCGCAAATTCTCGTGGAAAAGCTAAAAGACTTTGGCGTGGATGGCGAGGTGGTTCACATCTCTCCTGGACCTGTCATCACGGTTTATGAATTTAAACCGGCTAGTGGCGTTAAGATTAAAGAAATTTCAAACCTCTCAGACGACTTAACTTTAGCGCTCAGTGTTCTCAGCGTTCGTATTGTGGCCCCCATACCCGGCAAGCCTGTCGTCGGAATCGAAATTCCCAGCCCTCATCGTGAAACCGTTTTCTTTAAAGACTTGGTTCAGGAAACTCCTTTCTTTAACAGCGAAATTAGAATTCCTGTCGCCTTAGGAAGACTTGCATCGGGGGAGCCTGTCACGGCAGATTTGGCCGCTATGCCTCACTTGCTTGTCGCCGGCTCTACCGGAACCGGGAAGTCTGTTTTTATTAACACTTTGATTGCCAGTCTGCTCTACCGTTTTAGCCCTCAACAGTTAAAACTTATTTTAGTTGATCCTAAGATGGTCGAACTCTCTTTATATGAAGGAATTCCGCATCTCTTACTTCCAGTGGTTGTGGACTCTAGGAAAGCGGCCTTGGCGCTTCGATGGGCCGTCGAAGAGATGGAAAGAAGATACGCTCTACTCCATCAATCGGGAGTAAGACACGTTGATGCTTACAACGAAAAGCTAAGCGAACTCTACGGTGGCCCTTCGGAAAAACACCCTTTCTTGCCCTACTTAGTCGTCGTAATCGATGAGTACGCTGACCTCATGGCAGTGGTCGCAAAAGATGTCGAACTCTCAATTGCTCGATTGGCTCAAAAAGCCAGAGCCAGCGGTATCCATTTGGTTTTGGCCACTCAGAGACCTTCTACCGATGTTGTTACCGGAACGATTAAAGCCAACTTTCCGAGTCGAATTTCATTTCGAGTCGCCTCATCGGTGGACTCTAAGACCATTCTCGATCGAACCGGAGCCGATCGGCTTTTAGGAAGCGGTGACATGCTTTTCCACTCGGCAGGCTTTTCAAGCTTAAAACGAATGCAGGGGGCCTTTGTCTCCGATGCCGATGTAGCTCGAATTGTAGATTACCTAAAAGCCCAAGGGGAACCTGAGTTTGACGAACGAATCTTAAAGTCGCTTGAAAATGCAGATCAAGCAGAGGCCGGAGGCTCGTATGACTCAGAAGCAAGTGACGAAGATGCTAAGCTATTTGACGCTGCAGTTCGCTTAGTATCCGAAAAAGGAGAAGCCAGCATCTCGCTCGTTCAACGCCACCTAAGGATTGGCTACAACAGAGCGGCGACTCTTATTGAAGAGCTTGAAAAAGCAGGGATCATTGGTCCTGCGGCCGGAGCCTCCAAGAGAAGACAAGTCTTAGTAGGGCAAATTTAAAACTTCATTTGATTCTATTCTCAAACTCCTCTATAAGAATACTCACTTTTTTAGCGTTGGGGGTTTGATGCGTTTCTTTAGTTTGGTGCTTTTTATTTTTGTTGGATCTTTTTCCAAAGCCGATCAGGCTCTGTACCAATGCACTTTAAAGATTCACTGTAGTGCGCTTCATAAAGACCAAGTGGTTGTTTTCCCCTATCTAGCCGGGCCAGATAAAAAAGAGCCTAAAACGGTGGATCTTGGCGTGGTACGCGCCAGGGTTTATGGACCAAGCTACCTTTCTCTTTACCTTTTCGATACTCGCCACTCTCAAACCACATGGACTAAAACCCATTCAAATTCTCTAGTAAACGATTTAGAAGTTGCCTTAATCATCCCCGAAGACGATACACACTCCATGGTGGCTAATTTGCGCTGTGAGAAACAACAACCCTAAGTCTGCTTTTTCAGTAGTTTTTGAAGGCCTTTGATAAGTTTGATATAAGTACCTTGAATGAAAACACAAAATATCGTCTGTCTGATCGTTTTTCTTTTAAGCCTCTGTGCCCGAGGCCGAACGCCTCTTACGGATGTTTTAGACAAGCTACAAACCTCTTGGAACCAGACCAAAAGCTACACAGCTCAGTTCCAACAAACCATCTACTCCAAAAAGCTTCACACTAAAGAAGTGACTAGCGGGACAATTTTTGTCTCTAAACCAGGCAAAATCCGATGGGAAATTCCCTCCCAAAAAACCGTACAGATTCTTAACGGCACTCGACTCACCCAAATCAAAGAGAATCGCCGAAGAAAGTCCGTGGTAGTCGATGTTTATAAAGACGTTTCCAAGTCTGTCGACTTAAAAACACTGGCTTTTCTAGCCGGCACAGCCTTATTTAAAGAAACCTATCAAAGTGTTTTGGGGGGAGAAGATACTGAAAAGATTGAATTAAAGTTCACTTCGAAGACCACCCCAGATGAGAGGTATCTTGCGGAAATTGATAAAAAAAGCTATTTTCTGCGCGCTTTAACAACGGAAACGGCCGATTCAAAGGTTCGAATAGAGTTTTCAAATACCGAGCTCAACACCGTGGTAGATCCAAGCCTCTTTGAATATAAGCCGAAGCCGAAAGATATTGTGCACGAAAACCCTTAAGAGGATTTTGATTATGCCGTCATTTGACATTGTAGTGAATTTAAATCTCCAGGAAGTCGATAACGCCGTTAACCAGGCTCAGAAAGAGCTCGCACAGCGATACGATTTCAAAGGAAGCAAAAGCAAAATCGAGTGGGATTCTAAAAAGAAAGAGCTCTCTCTTTTGGGCGATGACGAATACAAATTAAAAGCCGTCATTGATATCGTTCAAGGAAAACTGATTAAACGTGGTGTCTCTGTCAAAAATATCACTTTTGGAAAAATAGAGCCGTCCTTCGAAGGGACTGTTAAGCAAAAGCTTACCCTAGCAGGCGGCATTCCTTCGGAAAAAGGAAAGGAGATCAATAAACTGATCAAAGATTCGAAATTAAAAGTTCAATCTCAAATGCAAGAAGAGCAGGTAAGGGTCACTGGAAAAAGTAGAGACGACCTCCAAGAAGTGATTTCGCTCGTAAAAAAAACCGAGCTGGGAATGGATTTTAACTTTATTAATTTTAGAGACTAATGTTGCAAACCGACTCAAAAACGATTTTCTTTCAATCCCTAGGTTGCCCGAAAAACCTCGTAGATGCTGAAGTTATGCTCGGAATCACCAAGGAACATAACTATCAATTTGTCGAAGATCCCTCTAAGGCTGAGGTGATCGTAGTCAATACTTGCAGCTTTATTAATGATTCAAAAAAAGAATCTATCAATACGGTTTTAGAATTATCCGAAAACAAAAAATCTGGTGTCTGTAACAAACTTATTGTCACGGGTTGTTTGCCGCAGAGATACAAAGAAGATCTAAAGGCGGCCTTTCCTGAAGTCGATGCTTTTGTGGGTACAGGACAGTATGGAAGAATTTTGGATTTCATTGAGGGACAAAAAGAGAGCGAAGAGGGCTTTAAACATCCCAAATATCTTCACAATGAAAACACCCCAAGAATCAACTCTCAGCCAAAACACCGCGCCTATTTGAAAGTTTCCGAAGGCTGCATAAAAAACTGTGCCTTTTGTATCATTCCTAAAATCCGCGGAACCTTAAGAAGTCGCACAGTTGATTCACTTGTTAAAGAAGCGCAAAATCTCGTTGCGACGGGTGTCAAAGAACTTAATTTGATAGCTCAAGACCTCACTGACTACGGTAGAGATTTAAGAGACGGCACCAACTTAGTTTCCCTTCTTAAAGCCTTGGTTAAAGTAGAAGGGCTTGATTGGATTAGGATGCTTTATGTCTATCCAGATGAAATGTCGGATGAACTCATTGAGCTGATTGCTACAGAAGAAAAGATTTGCAAGTACATCGATACCCCTATTCAGCACATCAACGATAGAATGCTTGCGTTAATGAATCGCAAAGTCACTGGGGCCCAAATCCGTGAGCGCCTTGATAAACTTCGAGAAAGAATTCCCAATGTAGCCATTAGAAGCGCTGTTATTGTTGGATATCCTGGTGAAACCGAAGAGGAGTATCAGCAACTACGCGCCTTTGTTCAGGAGGCGCAATTAGACCATTTGGGTGTTTTTGCATACTCCCACGAAGAAAACACAGCTTCTTATACTTTACCCAATCAGTTGCCCGAAGAGGTAAAGCAGGCAAGACGTGATGATCTTATGAAAGTTCAACAAAGAGCGTCTAAAGCCCGCTTAAAAAAATTCATCGGTTACACGGTACCCGTACTTGTTGAAGGGCCCTCTGAAGAATCTGAATTTCTTTGGCAGGGACGCCATCAGGGACAGGCTCCAGACATTGATGGCCATATTTTAATTCGGTCTGGAAAACTTACCCAAGGGGCAATTCTAGATCTTAAAATTGAGCGCGCAATGGAGTATGATTTGATCGCCAGTGCGATCGAATAAATTACATTGTTTTCTTATTTTTATTTTCTCTTCTGCTTATTGCTTTGCCGACTACGCGTGGATTCCTGATTATCATCATCTCAACTTGAAATTTGGAGGAGAATATTTCACCAGTAGCGACAACTACGCGAGTGATGGAACAAAGTCTGTGCTCTTGGTTGCGGGACAACCCAGCGCTTTTAATGAGTATCGATTTGGGCTCGAGGGAGAGTATAGCTTTGCAAAAGATTGGTCGGGCCTTCTCAAAATCCCCTTTGTCTCAAATTTAATCGATTCTCCTGGAGCGACTCCATTTAGTGGTTCGGGCCTGGGAGACCTTACGGCAGGATTAAAATGGAACTTCCTAAGAACACGCCTCTTACTTACAGGGGAGCTTTACACCAATCTCCCTCTTTACTCGACTTCCGATTTATCTGTCGACCAACTTGTCCTGGGGGATGGGAGTATTGACCTCGGTGGTAAGATACATCTGGGATATAGATTCAATCGACAATTTGCTTTTGGTATTTCTCCGGGCCTTGTAGCTCGTTCCCTGAATTACTCGAGTGCTTTTACTCTTACCGCTTTTGCTGGGGCTACATGGAACCCTATCTATTTGAGATTTATTCTTGAGAATTTTTCTTCCTTGAGTAGTGACCCAAACCCGGTTCCAACTGAATTAAACTCAGCAACGGGTTCGGGGGGCAGCTTTGCTAGGCTTTCCTATCATCCCAATGTTTTTTCTTTGGGCGGCAAATTCGGATACTTTGCCGGTCCGAAATATCGCATTGAAGGGACAGTGATGTGGTCTGCAATGGGCAGTTACTCTCCCACATTTTTTCGAGGGGGTTTAGCACTAGTTGCTGATTTCGATCTTTACAATCCTGATCCCCCTAAAACAACAATCAAAGAAATTCCATTTGAAACTGAACAAAAACCCTTCGAGGAAAAGTCCGAGGACCTGGAAGATTAGTTGAGTCTAATAGTGACCGCTACCTTTTAAGCTTACTGGGAGACTGACACCCACTATCTGCCCTGAGGTTGAGAAGTGTCCCACTTTCTAGGGGGTCTTTTTTCCCGACTTTTCTCACGTTTTTTTGGACCTTTAAGGTAATCCGGATCCAGGTTGGATTCTGTATTGCCCCTCCCAAAAAAATCAGTAGAAGCCAACTCCCGTCTCTCTATACTACTAGGGGAACCCGTCGAAGCACCGCCCAAGTTCGATCCACTCGAGTTACTCTCAAAATAATTGGTATCTAAAACTGGACTCTGTACTCCCGGTTTTTCTGCCAAAGCGCTTTTTGCTTTGTTTGCGACAATCGTGAAATTAGGATCTCCAGCCC
>VGSE01000013.1 GCA_016875135.1 Deltaproteobacteria bacterium | reverse complement strand
CTTGCCACATCACCACAGATGCTAAGCCAAACTATCGAACTGAAGTAGAAAAGCATGTTCCCACGGCACAACTCCTACAGGTAAAAAACCGTGGTAGCCGATTGAAGAGACTTCTTAATGCGAGACGACGAAACCAACACGATAAGATGTTTGAGCTAAATCTGATTGCAGCACGAATTCGGCACGACCTCTCACGCATGACGAGAAAGAGCTGGGTTACGACCAAGCTCATGGAACGTTTACAGCAGCATCTCTTTTTGTTTGTCGCTTATCAAAATGACTATGCCATTGCGGCTTAATGATTCAGGATTAGGGCAAAGACTATCTTAATCAGCTATTGACCAGGGCAAAAGCCAATTTCATCTTAAAACTCAAGCACTGTTTCCAACAAAATCCCCACAGACTCTACCCCATCGAGGCCTAATCAAAAGGGCCAGGTATTAATTAATCTTTGACGGGCCTAGCCTCATTCCCTGATAATTGAGAATACTTTTTGTTACAGAAAGGTCCTTACCATGGCTAACGTTTTTCCCTATAAAGCTCTCTACTATGACACCACTACTTTTAAAGATCTGACTCCTTTAGTAATTCCGCCCTACGACAATATACCTGCGGGAGAAGAAACCAAATACCTAAACCGCAGCCCTTATAATTTTGCCCATGTATTACTGCCTCGTAGTCCCGATGAGGATTATACCCACGCAGCAGAACTCCTCAATAAATGGCAAGACCAGCACATTTTAAAAGAAACTTCTATTCCCTGTTATTATCTCTACCAGCAATCGTTTGAAGCTTATGGGCAAAAACATATTCGCCATACTTTGATGTGTTCTGTGGAACTCCAACCCTTTTCTGAAGGGATTGTTCGCCCCCATGAAAACACCTATGGACAGTACAAGGCCGATCGACTCCAGATTTTAAGGAAAACTCAAGTGAACTTGAGTCATATTTTTGGGATGGTTAATGATGAAGAGGGATTTCTAGAAAATATTTTTGAGAAATGGATGTTCGAAGCCCCCTTCCTCAAAGCTAAGACTGATGATGGAACCGAACACATGTTATGGAAAGTTGAAGGCGCCAAGCACCCGGAAGTTGCCGATTTCTTCAAAGATAAATCTATTTATATTGTTGACGGTCATCACCGTTATGAAAGCGCTTTGATGTACGCCAAAGAGTCGGGTGCTTTTGGGAATCCTAAACGTCCAGCCTCTCAAATGTTGTTCGCAATAGCTAATACTTTTGATCCGGGTTTGATTGTCTTCCCGACCCATCGAGCTGTCAAAAAGGGACAGAGCTCTATTATCAATCTCGATGCCATCGAAGACCATTACCAACTTCTTCCGCTAACTCCTGAAGCTTTATTTAAATTTGTCGAAAAACCACAGCCGACTCCTCAATTTGCTTTTTACTATAGGAGTAACCTCTATTTGGTTATTCCTCACGATTGGCAAAATGAAGCTAAAACTCTAGGAAGGGCCGTAACAAAACTTTCAGTAACCTGGTCCGACTTAAAATTTGCCAAAGATTTTTGTGGAGTCACCGACGCCAATCGGTCGCAAAAAATCTCATACAACAAAGATGCTAGAGAGCTATGGGATAAAAGAAACAATTATGACTTAATTATTTTTCATGCGCCCCCAGCAGTCACCGATGTCACTGCCGTTGCGGATGAAAAAAGATTCATGCCCCAAAAATCAACTTACTTTTTCCCCAAACTTGCTGCCGGTTTTACTATGCGCCGCTTGGGATAATTTGAGTCTTCCCTCCTTCACTATGGCTTATTAAAGCCTAATGAAGGAGGGCAAAAGTCTTTCTTAGTTTTGATAGAATTTTCGATTCTCAACCGACAACTGCTGCAAGAACTGACAAGGTTCAAAGCGAGTTCCGTGGTCTCGAGCTAGCACATCTAAGTCACTTACGATGCTGTCTGGGCCAACAGCGTCGGCGTATCTTAAAAGGCCTCCTCTAAAAGGAGCAAATCCTGTTCCAAAAATCATTCCTACATCGATGTCGGCGACTTCTCTTACCAGCCCCTCATCTAAAATTCGGGCCGCTTCATTCACCATAACATAGGTCAATCTTTTAACTATCTCGTCATCTGAGATCTCTTTGGAGGACTTGATCCCCAATTTTGAGAGCAATTCACTGTCTTCAGATCGTTTTCCATCACTATGCAGATAAATTCCCTTACCAGATTTTTTACCTAATCGTCCCTCTTGAGCAACTCTATCAATGGCAGTGGGAGGTTTCATCCGCTCACCAAAGGCCTGGTGTAAAACATGAGAGACCTTAGCTGCGACATCAAGCCCCACTTCATCCAACAGAGCAATCGGCCCCATCGGCATTCCAAACTTCTCCATGACCTGATCCATTCGGGTCGGGGAGACTCCCTCAAGAAGCAAGTAAACTGCTTCATTCAAATAAGGCCCCAGAATTCGGTTAACAACAAATCCAGGCGCATCTTTTACAACAATCGGAGTTTTCCCAACTTTTTTGGCGTACTGAAATACCGTTGCCACGGCTTCATCCGAAGTTTCTTGTCCTCTAATAACTTCAACTAAAGGCATTTTATCGACAGGATTAAAAAAGTGCATTCCAACCACTCTCTTGGGGTCCTTTACCGCTTTTGAGATCTCAGTAATAGAAAGACTTGAAGTGTTCGTTGCTAGCACCGTATTAGAGGAAACGATAGAATCTAGCTCCGAAAAGATCTTCTTTTTGACTTCGAGTGACTCAACCACCGCTTCTACCACCAGATCCAGGTCTTTAAACCCACTGTAGTCAACCGTCCCCTCAATGCGCTCCATAATGTTAGCTAGCTCATTGGGTTTCATGCGTTTTTTATCCAATAATTTTCTAAAAATTTTATAGGCAGCTTTGTAGCCTTTAGCCACTGCATCCCAAGAGATATCCTTCATCCGAACCCGAGTGCCTTTCGCTGAAAAAAGTTGGGCAATACCGCCGCCCATCACCCCGGCCCCTATTACTGCAGCTCGTTTAATCTCTTTACCGGCAATTTTTCCCTCAATGCCTTTATCTTTTTTCACTTTTTCTTGAAGATAAAAAATCCCAATTAGCGCTTTTGATTCAGGGGTCGTAACAAGTTCTGTAAAGGCTTTTGCTTCAACTTTTAGCCCGTTATTTATATCTCCCCCGTAGGTTTTTTTAATCACTTCGATGATTTTCAACGGAGCAGGATAGTTTCCTTTGCTCTGGTTCATTACCTGTTTTTTAGCTTGATCAAATATGACCCATTTTCCCCCGGGCACATTCTCTAAAAGACGATCCTTAAAGTGGGTCTCATAGGTTCTTTTCTTTTTGGACTTAGCTAACTCTTGAGCCCATGCAACAGCTTTTTGCTCGAGTGACTCGACCGGAGCGATTTTGTCAACCAGCCCCACTTTCTTAGCTCTTTTACCGTCGAGACTCTTTCCGGTTAAAATAAGATCTAATGATTTCTCTAACCCTACCAATCGGGGCATTCTCTGGGTTCCGCCCCAACCTGGTAATACCCCCAAAAGAACTTCGGGAAGAGCTATTTTAGTTTCGGGGGCATCTGAAGCGATGCGATAGTCGCACGCTAAAGCGAGTTCAGTTCCCCCGCCCATGCAAGCCCCATGAATAGCTGCAAGGGTTGGGATCGAAAGATTCTCTAAATAAGTAAAAACAGCCTGAAGTTTCATGAGTGTTTCAGAAGTCACTTCTCCCCGAGCCATCCGTTGAATTTCAGAAATATCGGCTCCCGCAATAAAGATCGTAGGTTTGCGACTAATGATGACTAAGGCTTCAATCGTCTTATCTTCATCGATGGTCATAAAAAGCTCCATCAACCGAAGCATATTGGGAGTCGACAACTTATTGGCTTTCTCTTGATATTGATCGAAATTTAGAATGCCAATATTACCTCTTTTTTCCAAAGTGAGCGATTTCTCAGCAACAGAAAAAAGATCCTCTTTAAACTCAGCTTTAAAAACGGCCATCTCTTTTTTGAAACTCTCTTTTGTCATTTCCATTAGTTTCTCTCCAATACAAAAGCTGCTCCCTGCCCGCCCCCAATACAGAGGGTAGCTAAACCTTTCGCAACATGTTTACGCTTCATTTCATTGAGTAGAGTCAAAACCAACCTTCCACCCGTAGCACCTACCGGATGGCCCAACGCAATCGCTCCACCATTTACATTGAGAATCTCATCTCGTAATTCTCCAAGGGCTTTTTTACGGCCTAACTTCTCTTGAGCATATTTATCGGAACTCCAAGCTTTTTGGTTGGCAATAACTTGCGCCGCAAAGGCTTCATTGAGTTCTACCAAACCCATTTCCGAAAAATCCATTTCCATTTGGTCGAGCAAAGAGGCAGAAGAATAAATGGGGCCCATTCCCATCCGCTTAGGTTCGCAACCTGAGAAAGTAAAACCGGATATACACCCCAAAATATTTCGCCCTTCGGCTTTGGCTTTTTCTTCAGACATTAATACCAGGGCAACGGCCCCATCCGTGATGGGACAAGCATTGCCTGGGGTTACTGTCCCATTGTCTCTATCGAAAAAGGGTTTCAGCTTTGCCAATGATTCCATCGATTGCCCATCTCGAGGGCCAAAATCGGACTCAAGCACTTCATCAAAATCGGGCTCAATCACCATCGGAGCTAGTTCCTCGGAAAGTCTACCTTCTTTCTGCGCCTGAACCGTTTTTTGATGGGACTTTACTGAAAAAGCATCTTGCTCTTGTCTGCTAATATTAAAGTCTCTAGCCAAAATTTCAGCCGTTTGTCCCATATTGAGACCTGAAATGGGATCGGTAAGTCCTTCCATAATAGAAACAACCGGCTTAAGCCACTGAGGTCTGAACTGTGCTAACTTTTCTAATTTTTCTACATTAGATTTAGCGAAAGTTAACGTAGAAAACAATTCCTTCATCTCATCCCCAAAGATCAGAGGCATGTTGCTCATGCTCTCTGTTCCACCTACTACGATCGTATGGGCCAAACCGGCTCCAATTTTTAAACATCCCTGGGCAACTGCCTCCATAGCCGAAGCACAATTTCGGTGAACCGTGTAGGCGGGAACAGCTTCAGAAAAACCGGCTCTTAAGGAAATCACTCGAGCAATATTAGCCGCATCTGCTGGAGTCCCAGCATTTCCCATAACCACTTCGTCAACTTGCCCAGTGGATAGTTCTGCTCTAGCCATAGCCTCCCTAACTGCTGAAACACCTAGGTGAACTGCACTACACCCCTTGAGTTTCGTGCCGGCTTTGGCGAAAGGGGTTCTTGCCCCAGAAACCACGACCACTCGATTCCTCTGAGTTTTTCCAATCCAAGCTTTCATGGCTGACTCCTTTTAACCTCTAGATGAAATTCTGCTTTTCTTCAAACAGTCCAATATCATAGACCGCTAATTTTAAAAGACAACCGCTAAACAAACTTCGAAATTATTTAAAAAAAGTCTAGCCATTTTTTGGTTTGGAGTTTTTTTTAAATTCATTACTAACTTTTTTTCATTTGACACAGCGAACCTGAGGAAGACCTCTTCCAATCTGGATTTTCCGATGTAATAATATTAATGGTCTTTTTGTATTTTAACGGACTTCACTTTTCTTTGAGGAATGGAAACTGGCTATGTGGCAATGTCACTACTGTCGTACCCTTCTATCTTTGGAAGTTCAAAACAAGAATCGTTTATGCCCCAATTGCGGAAGCGACCTGCATTGTTGCCGAAACTGTTCCTTTTTTGATGAAAATCTGTCCTCCAAGTGCAAAGAACCCGAAAGCCCTTGGATTCGCGACCGCGGAATTCAAAACTCCTGTACCTTCTTTGAGTTCTCCAAAGCCGTCGGCATAAGTAAACAAAGCCAACCACCTGAAATCACTTCAGAATCAGAGAAAGCCAAAGAGGCTTTTCGCGCTTTGTTCCGAGACACCTGAAATTAGTCCTCTCCCCATTAATTATTGACTTTGTTGAACTAAAGTCGTACATCATGCCATCAACTTTAATGCTTAAGTAGGAAGTAATGGCTACGAAAAAGACAGATTCAGAAGAAAAAGTAACAAAAAAGGCTGCTGCTCCAAAGAAAGCAACCGCCCCTAAAGAAGAAGCTAAGGCTAAAACAGCTAAAGCCTCAACTCAAGAGAAGGCTCCCAAGGCTACAAGTCCCAAAAAAGAAGGGCCTAAGGCAAAACGCGCTCCAAGGATGCCTCAAACTTATTTTGCAACCGATTCTAAATTGGGAGAGCAATGGAAGCTGATAGATGCAGCGGGAATTCCATTGGGCCGATTAAGTTCTCACGTGGCAAACATGCTGATGGGCAAAACCAAGCCTGGATACACAAGATTTGCCGACACAGGTGACAACGTCGTTGTAGTGAATGCGGAAAAAATTCGACTGACCGGCAAAAAGTGGGAGCAAAAAACCTATTATCACCACACCCAGTTTCCTGGCGGAATCAAAAGTAAAACAGCCAAAGAGGTTCTATCTTCACACCCAGAACGCTTAGTTCAATTGGCAGTTTATCGTATGTTGCCAAGAGGCCACATGGCTCGTAAGTGGTTTAAGAAATTGCGTGTTTATGTTGGAACAGACCATCCTCATAAAGCACAACAACCTGAAACCGTGAAATTACCCAATTTGGGCTATCATAATTAATTAGAGGAGAGTCGATTTACCAATGAAGAGTGAAATGATTCAAGCTACTGGAAGAAGAAAAAGTGCGATTGCTCGAGTTCGCTTAACAACCGGAGAAGGCAACATTACTGTTAATGAGAGAACGTTAGAAAATTACTTTCCTCGTGATGTTTTGAGAGCCTTAATTCTTAAACCTTTGTTACTTTGCGATAAGCAACGTTCGGTTAATTTAAGTATGACCGTCGATGGCAGTGGTATTTCGGCTCAAGCAGGAGCCCTAGCTCACGGAATTAGCCGGGCTCTCATTAGACTAGATGCCAATTTACGAGCCACTTTAAAAAAGGAAGGTCTCTTGACTCGAGACTCGAGAATGAAAGAGCGTAAAAAATACGGTCAAAAAGGAGCTCGAAAGAGATTCCAATTCTCAAAACGTTAATCGAGATATCGGATTCAGAATTCAAGAGCAGCTCAAACGAGCTGCTCTTTTTTTTTCCGTTGTATAATTTTCTACCACTTAAAGGGAGCAGAGATTAAAACCTATCCCTCAGCATAAGTTTGGTTTAAGATCTGTTCTTATTAAGGATGACTTACAGAGGATAAATCATGGAACAAGCCAACAATCCACAAGCAAAAACTCCTTGGCGCGGTTGGATTCAACTCTTTTTAGGAATTGGAATCACGGTTCTTTTCTTAAGTATGATGGCCCCTTTTATCGTAGCTATCCTTTTGGGGGCTATTATCGCTATTTTGGCATATCCCTTATTTGAAAAGACTTTAAAACGCTTACCACGAAGTGTCGCTGCACTTTCCGTTACGGCATTGGTTACTTTGGGTATTTTTATTCCCTTTGTTCTGACTATTTATTTGGGAACGTATAGAACGTTAAACTTTGTCGGTAAATATCGAATACTCAAAGACTCCCAAAGTATTGAGCAGATCATTGAAAGTCCGGTGGCAAAAAAATGGATTTCAAAGGTCCCTAAATTTATTCCCATTGACCGCGATTGGATTTATGAACAGAGCCTAGACTTTATTCAAATTATTATCGAAAGGCTCTCAACAGCTGTGGGGAAACTCATTTCGGGAATGCCCGGTCTAGTCGTTGCGGGGTCCGTTGTTATTCTAAGCACCTATTTTTTTCTCCACGATGGGGCTAGGTTCCTCTATTTTTTGAGTTCGATTTCTCCAATTGGGCTACAGAGATCGGTAGAGCTTTACACCACTTTTGAGACATCCTGCCGTGGAGTCGTCATAGGACTTTTTGCCAGTGCTCTGGCTCAGGCGCTGCTCATGACGATACTCTTTTCTCTGACTCATTTACCTAACGCCTTAGTCATCGGATTAGTTACTGTCGTTTGTGGAATGATTCCTCTTGTGGGTTCAGCACCTATTTGGATCTCTGCAACTCTTTATTTAGCCGCACAAGGAACTTGGGGGTATTTCACGGTGATGCTCGTAGGAGGATTACTCGTTGCTACCATCGATAATGTCATTCGCCCTTTGATAATGAAAGACCATGCTCAAATGCACCCTATGCTCGCGTTGATTAGCGTTTTAGGTGCCGTTAATATGATGGGACCTACGGGTATTTTTTTGGGACCTATCATCGCTGCAGTTTTTGTCTCTTTTCTAAAAATTCTTTCTCTCGAACTAAGACGAGACAAAATCAAGCAAGACACCATCAGCTAAAGATGAATGAACGTCTGAATTCAACTAGGAAACGGCATCATGTTTAAAAAAGTGTCAACAGACTCGAAAATCAACAAAAAAAAAGAGCCCGACTCGAAGAAACAAAGCTGGCACCTTAGTTGCAGTCACTGGGACTCTGTGGGCAATCACCTTTTAAAGATTCGTTGGATTCGCCGAATCTGGCATGTTTGGCAAAGAACCCCGCCCTTTTTAAGGGTTGTATTCTCTAGAGAGGGTTTACTGAGCTCTAAAGGAAGGATTTTAATTCGAGGCAAATTTCGCAGGGCTTTTTTAAGTCTTTTTCCAAGCGTAGCCCTTAAACTTCAAAAGCATTATGGCCTATCTGGCAGCTGTGGACACTGCAGCACAAGTTGCAAGCTCTTATTTCAGTGTCCTCACTGGGATGACAATTCAAGCCGGTGCAGCGTCTATGAAGACCGCCCAAATATTTGCAGAACCTTTCCGATTACTCCTCAGGACATTAAAGATCGTAACTTAGTTTCGCCAGAGACCCAATGCGGGTTCACCTTTACTAAGAAGTCATAAACAAAAACTCTGCTTAAATCGTCATCGGAACGATATTAAATCCGGAACTTTTCCATTCGAAATGAAACTCATAATTAAGTCGAATAAATCCATCCTCCTCGATAAGCTGAACTGGGGGATTGGGAAAAGGCTCAACCTCCCAGAAAGCCTTTTTAGGAGCTTCATCAATAGAGGGTACACCACAACTTGCAAGAATCTGAATTCCTGTTATCTCACCATATTTATCCATCGAAACATTGAGTTTAGTCACATAGGTATTATTATCTAACTTATTCCCTTTAGACCGGATGTTGTTCAAAGCTTCTTGGATATTGCCTACCCAAGGTTGATACACTTCCTCGGCAATCCTATTGATAAAGGAAGCGTAAAGTACCTTATCCGTATTCAGAATCGTTTGGTTTCCCTTCTCTATCTTCTCTGACAATTGATGAGGTGAGCGTCCTAAGATCATGAGGTCTGAAATTCGGGGGCCCTCCAAACCGCCTGGAGTTAAATTAGGTTCTTCCTCTTCTTCGAGTTCTTTAGAAGATGATACTTTTCCTCCTACTCCATCGCCTTCAGTTTTCTCTCCCGTCGTTTTTCCCTCTCGAAAGGAGCCCGTCAGTCTTGCCTGGGTCTGTTTTTTGACTCGATTTCTAATCTCTCCAGCAAATTCAGCTGGATCTTTATCTTCAGCCTGTTCCTCCGCTTTGCTGGTTTGAACAACTGTTTTTCTTTTTGCTTCGGGAAAAGATTCAATTTCAATAGGATTGGAACTCGTAAGAGAACTCTTTTCGGGGACGAAGTTACCATCCCAAATCACCGCTAGAAAACTAGCATGAAGAACTAGAGCAAAACCAAAAAACCATCCTAACGAAAGATGACGATTAGGCTCAAAGTTCATGGATTTATCATGCCACCTAAGGGAGTTTAGTTCAATCCGAACCGTTCCGGGTAGACCACTTTTGCTAGATACAGGCCGGTGGGGGGCACAGTTCGCCCAGCTTTGCGCCGGTCTTTAGAGTTAATAATCTCGGGTATCTGCTCCGGTTTGATTTTATCTTCCCCCACCTGCAGAAGAGTTCCCACCATCGTCCGCACCATGTGCTTTAAAAAACCATTTCCCTCAACCTGAAAAAGATAGAGGTCTTCAGCGGGATTAATTAAATCAAACCTTTTGATTTTTCGAACCGAAGTCTGAACCTCCGCTTTAGCCCCTTGAAAGGATTTAAAATCCTGCTCACCTTTAAAGTATGGCAGCGCTTCGCGGATTTTTTCCCAGTTCAATTTTCCAGGGTAAAAATAAACCCCGCGATTTAAGGCACTTGCAACTTTGCGATTAAGAATTCGATACTCATAGGTTTTAGAAATGACATCTTTTTGAGCATGAAAATCGTCAGGCATGAGCCGCGACTCCAAAACACGTATCGTAGGCGGCAAACTAAAGTTGAGCATTTTTGCCCAACGTTCTGCTTCGTATTTCGGATCTCCCCGAAACATCGCAAACTGAGACCTTGCGTGAACCCCACGATCAGTTCTTCCTGAGGCGTAGAGCACTACACGCCGATTTAAGATCGACTCTAAAAGATCCTCAATCGTCGATTGAATAGTTGGACCATCCGGTTGTCGCTGCCAACCATAAAAATCTGCACCGTCATACTCAATTTTCAACAGAATATTGGGAGAGTTACATGAAGAATCTAACTGCTCACTCACCATTCGTATGAGCTATTAACTCATCCTCCGATATTGATTAAGAGTCTCAAGAATTTGAAGGGCATTCAATGCCGCCCCTTTTCTCAAATTGTCGGTAATAACCCAAAAATTTAATCCAGACTTAACAGATGAATCTCTACGAGCTCTGCCAACAAAGGCATAATCGCTTCCAGAGCACTCAACATTAGTTGGATAGATATGATGAACGGGATTGTCGATAACTTTTATCCCCGGAAACTTATCCCAAAGCTCTCTAATTTCTTCAACAGTTTTAAAATCTTCAGCTAGCTCAACGTTCACACTTAAACCATGGCCAGAGAAAGTGGGAACACGCACAGCAGTTGAGGAGATATTTAAATCTGGCAACTCGAGGATCTTTCGAGTCTCCTTAATAACTTTTTCCTCTTCGGAGGTGTTGCCATTCTCTATAACTTCTCCAATCTCTGGGATACAATTAAAAGCAATCCGATGTGGAAAAGCTGAACTTTCAACTTCTTTGCCATTGAGCAATGCGACCGTTTGATAGGATAATTCCTCGAAGGCTTTTCTACCAGCCCCTGAAACCGATTGATAAGTACTTACAACCACTCGCTCAATCCCATATTTATCTTGAAGGGGCTTTAGAGCCAAAACTAAGGGTGTCGTAGTGCAATTAGGAACAGAGATGATCTTGCCCTCAAAATCTCGAAGCAAAGAGCCATTAATTTCGGGAACTACTAGGGGAACATCGGGTGATTGTCTAAAAACACTGGAATCATCGATGACTAAACACCCCGCCTTTGCCGCAATTGGCACATACTTTTTGGTAACCTCATTAGGAGCAGAGAAAAAAGCAAATTGAACGCCATCAAAGCTATTAGAATCAAGCTCTTCAACCGTGTGTTCTGTCCCGGCAAAATCGATCTTCTGACCAGCGGAAGCTTCGCTAGCCAGCAATTTAATCTTTGGAAATTTTATTTTGTGCTCACAAAGAATATCTAAGAGCTCCTGACCAACAAGCCCGGTGGCCCCTACAATCGCAAACGATTCAATGCCTTCTAAATGGGAAAATTTCATGATTTACCTCTAAAGGGAAACTACTAATCCACAATTTTTAAATCAAGTCTTTTATACCTGCTCCCTTTAAGTGGGATTTTTAAGAGGTTCAAACGTCCATAAGGTTCGTGCACGTTAGAGAATTTATTGGCCGTTTGACGATGGGTTGATTTATCCAATAAGAAATTACTCCCCTCCATTTGAATCCTCTTGGGACTGGTCGGTAGTCACAAATTGGGGGGCGATGTATTTTTTTTGTCGGTCACTGGGATTACGAATAAAGAGATAAACCTCTCTCAAAGCCCCACCAAGAACATAGTAAGCGAATAGAAGCCCAATCCCCAACTCGGGTTGAGTAGCTATCGCGGCGATAACAATCACAATCACAACCAACAAAACAAAACTCTGCTTCCTTCGCCAATCTAACTCCTTAAAACTTCTGTAACGAATGCTACTCACCATTAAAAACCCCAATACCGGAGACAAAATCAATAAAAAATAGTTCGAGTATTCAAAGTCGACTTTTAAAAAGGCTATGTAAGAAGCTGCGATCGAATAAGCTGCTGCAGGGATAGGAAGCCCCAAAAAGTAAGCCTTAGGCAGCTCTTCTGCGATAGTATTGAATCGAGCTAAACGCAAAGCCCCGCAGGCCGCAAAGAAAAACGCACTCGCCCAACCCAAACGACCGAAGGGTTGCAACACCCACACATAGGATAGAACCGCAGGCGCCACACCGAAAGAGACAACATCGGCAATCGAATCATACTCCACACCAAATTTACTTGTTGAGTGAGTGATACGGGCAATTCTTCCATCTAGAACATCGAAGATGCCTGCTAAAAAAATCGCATAAGCAGCGGCTTCAAACTCGCCCGCAAAGGAATGGATAATGGAATAAAAACCACAAAAAAGATTCCCCGTCGTAAAAAGACTAGGAATCACCAAAATGTAGGCTCTTCGATTTTTGGGACTCATAACTTTAACTCTTCAACTCAGCTAATAAAGTTTCGCCGCCTAACACTGTGTCGCCTTTTTTGACTAAAATCTGAGCTTCCTTTGGAAAATAGATATCACAACGAGATCCAAACCGAATCAGACCAAACCGCTGCCCTTTAAGAATAAAAGCCCCAACGTTCGGATAACAAACAATTCGACGGGCCACTAAGCCAGCAACTTGGACCAGAACGATCTTCACCCCTTTAGCCGTCTCGAGCAACATGCAGTTTCTTTCATTTTCTTCTGAGGCACGATCCTCAAAAGCGGCCATGAATCTTCCCCGATGATGTTTGATATTTTTCACAGTCGCATCGATGGGAACTCTATTCACATGGACATCCCAAATCGACATGAAGATGCTGACCTTCTGCACTTCTTCTTTGATAAATTCATTTTCTTTAGCACACCCTACAAAAATTACTTTCCCGTCTGCAGGGGAGCAAACAAGATGCGCCCCTACGGGAGCCAGTCTCTCTGGATTTCTAAAGAAAAAAGCGATAAAGAGGAACAGAGCCAAGAAAAAAACACTTAGCGGCCACCAGCCCCCTAT
Organism: Deltaproteobacteria bacterium; assembly: GCA_016875135.1. GTDB lineage: Bacteria > Bdellovibrionota > FAC87 > UBA2466 > UBA2466 > UBA2466. Next base: position 12,734 of record VGSE01000013.1, on the reverse strand, counting down.
CCAAAAGGCCACACTCGCCATTAAGGCTAGCCCCAAAAATGGGAGCCCCTCTTTGACTATGGGAACCCCTTCGTTTTTCAAGCGCCCTCTTCAGTCGAATGGGCTTGAGAATCTAAAACTTCCTCTTTAGTATCGGAAGTTTCAAGTTCATCCTCGGAAGGACCCGCAGAGACTTCGACTTCTTCGGCGGTTACATCAACCCAGACAGCGTTGTCAGTGTCATCAATCAGGCCTTTGAGATGAGAGCGAACATCTGCATCTTTAAGCAAACCCTTTTCAACGTAACGTGAGTAAGTTCTTACATCCATTTTTTGATAATTTTCAGCCATTTATCTCTTCCTTATTTTAAAAAACCGCCACATAGTAACCGGAACAGTTTCGTTTATCAATGGGGGAATTCTGATGTTTGGTTTTCTGACCCTAAGTTGTCCGTTTTACTCTCTTCATTTCTCTGCTCTTCGGGCAAAGATTGAGAAGAGTTAGCCCCCATCTCTGTTTTTTGGGAAGCATCCTGATGAAAAGCGACCTGTTCAGCTACCTTAGCCACTTCAGGGTTTTCGAAAGCTTGGATCATCTCAGCTAGTTCTTTACCTTCAACAACCTCTTTTTCAGTTAAAATAGCCGAAACATGTATCAATAAATCTTTCTTTTGAGCAATCAGTTTTCGGACTCGAACATGGGCATCTAGAAGTATCTTATTCACTTCCTGGTCGATTTTTTCTGCCGTCGCTTCACTAAACTCTTTCTGAAAACCCATGGGTCCGGCAGCAGACTGAATAAAGGAAGCCCGTTCATTGCTGAACGTTCTAGGACCACAATTTTCACTCATCCCATATTCCATCACCATCCGCTTAGCAATATCGGTCGCTTTTTGAAGATCATCCTGGGCTCCGGTTGAAACTTCGTTAAAAACGATCTCTTCAGCAACTCGACCACCTAACAAAATATCAATGCGAGCTAGTAACTCCAATCGAGTCATCAAGTACCGGTCTTCTTTAGGAAGGGCCATCGTGTAACCCAAAGCTCCAAAACCACGAGGAATCACGGAAACTTTATGAACCGGATCGGACCCTTGAGTAAAATAGGTGACCAGAGCATGCCCCATCTCGTGATGAGATACGATCTTCTTCTCTTTAGCGTTGATAAGACGTGTTTTCTTCTGAAGTCCAGCTATCACCCGATCAATCGCTTCATCAAAATCGGAAATTTCGACCTCTTGTTTGTTTTTCCTTACAGCAAGTAACGCAGCTTCATTCACTACATTAGCCAAGTCGGCTCCAACAAAACCAGGAGTTCTTGCTGCTACGACATGAAGATCTAGCCCCTCGACCAACTTCACATTTTTTGAATGAATTTTAAGAATAGCTTCTCGACCTTTGATGTCGGGTCGGTCCACTAATACCTGGCGATCAAAACGTCCAGCTCTCAACAAAGCGGGATCTAACGTCTCCGGCCGATTGGTAGCTGCCATGATAATTACTCCAGTGCGAGTATCAAAACCATCCATCTCTACAAGCAATTGATTTAAAGTCTGCTCCCGTTCATCATGTCCCCCCATCGGAGAGACGGCGCTTCTCACTTTCCCGATTGCATCCAATTCGTCGATAAAAATAATACACGGGGCTTTTTCTACCGCTTGCCCAAACAGGTCCCTCACTCTTGCGGCCCCTACCCCCACAAACATTTCCACAAATTCAGAACCACTTAACGAAAAGAAAGGCACTCCAGCTTCGCCTGCTACAGCCTTAGCAAGCAAAGTTTTCCCTGTTCCCGGGGGACCAACCAAAAGGATCCCTTTAGGGATTTTTCCCCCGATGGCTCTAAATTTTTGAGGGGTCTTTAGGAAGTCGATAATTTCACTAAGCTCCTCTTTGGCCTCTTCCACTCCGGCGACATCTTGAAACGTAACTTTCTTTGAATCATCCACCACAAGTTTCGCTCGATTTTTCCCAAAGCTCATGATGCCCGCACCAGGGCCCATTTTGAACGCGCGAGAGAAAAGCATTCTCCAAATAAGCATCAGCCCCATAAAGGGAAGGATCCAATGCCAGAAGAAATTTTTCATCATCACATTTTCTTGCTCGTAGGCGACCCCTTTTTCATCCATCAACTCCACAAGCTTGGCGTCTGCAACAGGAATGGTGAGATAGAAAGCAACCGAAGCAACTTGAGGAGCATTAGCTTTTGAAGCCGAAGGCGTTGGGGCCTTAAGAGCCTCTTCCGTAAATCCCTTAAGAACATTCTCAGAAATGATGACTTTTTTTATCTCTCCCGATTTTATCTTTTCCCTAAACTCACTGTAGCCCACTTCTTTTGAGGCAAAATCAGGCTTCGAATATACCGATACCAACAAAATAACGGCGAGTCCAAAGAGGATCCAAGTCCAAAGACTATTTCGACTCGACCAATTTGGGAGCTTTCCCCGACCATAAGACAATTTCCCAATCTTCTTACGATTGGGTTCAGGGTTATTTTTTTCAGGTTCATTCATTAGATTTTCTGACATAGACCGAAAGGTGTAACACAAAGCTATTTTAAAGGCAACGAAACGGGCTATGACTCAAGTAATTTCAATAGGTTATTGATATTTTTAGGCTCTTAGGATCTCTTACGCAGCTTTTGATGCCTTGGAGGGGTCTTCAAGAGGACTTTTTAGGGCTTTTAAATTGCTCTCTACCCAAAACGAAGAGAGGTCCTCTTTTGTGGCTACAGAGCCTTTTTTGAGAGATCGATTCAATAGCCATCTTAAAGACCTAAAAATTTGATTCACTTTCAAGCCGGCTATCAGACAACGACGCCCTTTTTTACTAAACCAAAACTGTCTCTCAACTTTAAGCGGCAGAAATAACTTTTTAATTATCCAGTTCTCTTGCAACTGATCCCATTTCAAACTGTGATCTAAATGGGTCCAAGCATTTCTCTGTTGATACAGACAATTAGCCTCTAAGGCTTTGGAGGAAAATCGTTTGTAAGCAGGAGAGAAAAAACTGATCACCTGATCCCAAATAAATTTGAGTTGATAAACTCCTTGGTCGTCACAGAAAGCGGCGTGATAGGTAGCAACGGGTGTGGTTAAGTCAATTACAGCCTGCTCAGGAACTTCGCTGTCCCATCTTAATTGCAGAGTTTTGCTGTTCCAACGGGCAACATTGTGATTACGCCCTTTAAAGATTTTTACTCGATTAAAGAGAACAGGCACTAAACTTAAATATCCCTGATCTCCCCTTAAACCTCGGTCATCATCAAAAGAACACTCTCGGTAACAGATTTCACTCCACCACTCTAAAAAGTTTTCCGCTCCGGGGCCAACCCCAATCATCCCGGCGTTAAAAAGGCCATCCTTCTGGGCGGGAGTGAACTCGTCGTTCAGGTGTGGAAAAAGAACGATACTATCTTGACTCGTATCTAAAACTTTCTCTAGTTCTCTTGAAGGCTGACAAAAATAGACATCCGAATCACAGTAAAATACTGGGGCTTGCGTCTCTTTTAAGGCTCGAGCTATCAGTCTCGGTTTCGTCGAAAAAGCCCTAAAGCCGACACTTCTTGTCTGCACCCGTGCAATCTCATTTTCGTTCCAAAGATCCTTAAGATAAAGGACTTGAATCTTGGACTCGAGCTTAAGTTTTCTGACCCATTGGCCCACCTGAGAATCTAAAGCCAATAAATAGATCTTAAACTCTCCGCCGGAGGCCCAACGAACATTCTCTAAAAACCCTAAAAAGAACGGCCAGTAATTAGCGTCCGAGATAGAACAGCAAGTAAACACATTGGAAGAAGAGGATTTTTCAATATTTATTTTTGAAGAAAGAGTCTCAACTACAGACACGCCCCATGAGTCCTTGAGGGGTTGGCAAAAGTCATCGATTTTTTTCCAAGAATAATGGACAAAATACATTTCGATCTCAGCAACGATCTTTGCCGGAGATTGAGAAAGAATGACAGGGACTCCTATCCTACTAGCTAAATCAGATTCTTCCGTTTTTCTTCCACTTAAAAAAATAGCTGGAATTCGATTGGCCAAGGCTGTCAAAAGGGGTTCAAGATGAAAACTGACAACCAACTTTGAATTAGCAATCGCTTTTCGATGCAAAGAAGGGATCAAAGGACTAAATAATGTGCTTTCTCCAGGAAGAGCCCCCCGATCCAAAGCTCCAACTGTCTGAGCCATAAAAAGGGTCGGCAAAACCTTTTGCATTGCTCGGTTCAATTCCAAGTAAGCATCGGGCTCCTTAAAGTGGGGCACGGGATGGGAATCTCCAACAAAAACCGCTCTTGGAGCCACCTCGGTGAATCGTTCCTCCTGTAAAGTTAGGCAACTTAGAATTTCATTCTCGTTGGAATCAGAAATTAAGATTTGGGGATTTGACCGACGTAGGCGTGCCTGCCCTTCAAGCCTGAAGAGTCGATTCAAATCGAATTGAGTCGATGCTTTTTGAGAAGTCATTACCACTTTATCTTCTTTCAAACAGCGACTCCTAGTTTCAATCGGTGTTTAGCAATCAAAGTTAAACTTCTAAAAATGGTGCGCGCCACTCGCATTTTACTTTCTCCCTCTTTAAGATCGTACCGCAGCACAAGCGGAACTTCTCGAAAGATCGCTTCTAACTTCCTAAGTTTAATCAAAATATCGACCATACACTCAAACCCATTTTGATTGATGAAGGAGTCCCCATATTTCTTAAAGGCGCTTTGAATCAAATCCACTCGATAGGCGCGATAACCACAAGTGTAATCTTTCACCCCTGTCACAGGGAAACAGATCCGAAAAAGATAACTCGCCATCAAACTTAACCACTGCCGGAAAGAGGGAACCCCTCTTATGACCGAGCCGTTTTGATACCGAGAAGCAATCACAACATCACTTCCCTCCTCGATACTTTGCAACATTGAACCCATGAGCCCGGGGTTGTGAGTATTATCAGCGTCCATAGCGATGACGACATCTTGAGGCGCGGCTTTTTGAGAAACATAGTAAAAACCATCTCTCATCGTTGCCCCAAGTCCCTGATTGGTGGAGTGAACAACAGCTGTGATCGGCAAATGGGGTTGATAGCGACGGATCACCTCTAAAGTTTGATCCCGACTTCCATCGTCCACTGCTACGATTTCATAAGTCAACTGAAGACGACCCATAGTAGCAACTATGGAGTCGATGAGTTTTCCGAGGTTTTTGGCTTCATTGAACGCGGGCAAAACTATCCAGACTTTTTTCTTAAGGATCGATTGAGAAGAAATGAGGTATGGCGTTAGTTCAAAATTCATTTTAAGAACATTCGCGGTCGAAGAGGCCATGGAAATTCTCCTTGAGTCAGTTTTGAGTCGTTTTAATTTTAAGGAGTGAACTATTTGTTAGTTTACCGTTATTTCTTACGATTCTCTAGGTTGCTGCAAAGTTTCATGAAGAAAAATGGGTTTTCTTGAGTGTACTTTGACGCACAAAAGCATTATTTTACATTTTTGACATGAAAACTACTCTACTCCCTATCGATTCACTCCTGCCGACGGCGCTTAAGGCCATGGAACGTTCAACATCCCTTATTTTACAAGCGAGTCCAGGGTCAGGGAAAACAACTCGTCTCCCGCCCTATTTACTTCGTAACTCAAAAACCCTTTCACAATCACAGATCTGGGTCCTTCAACCTCGAAAATTGGCCGCTCAATTTGCCGCGGCCCGCGTGGCTTACGAGGAGAACGAGCGCTTGGGCGATTGGGTGGGCTACCATTTTCGTTTTGAAAAAAAGTTCTCTTCTCAAACACGTCTTCTTTATCTAACCGAAGGCATGCTGATGAGACGACTCATCGGAAACCCGACGCTTGAGGGAGTCTCCGTAGTCGTATTGGATGAATTTCATGAGCGCCACCTACACACCGACTTAACCTTGAGCTTCTTGCGACGATTACAAAGAACGGTGAGGCCCGATCTCAAAATCATCGTGATGTCAGCGACTTTAGACTTAAAAAGTTTGACAGAGTTTCTTCCTGAGGCCCCGCTGATACATTTAGAGTCCCCTATATTTCCTGTAGAAACTACTTATCTCTCGCCGTCCCAAACTGAAAAGTCACTCCCTCGGTTGGTGAAAGACGCGGTTGAAAAGTATTTTAAAGCTTCCACTCAAGGCGACTGTCTTGTCTTTCTTCCGGGCCTTCGTGAGATTAGATCCTGCGAGACTGAATTGTCCTCTCTGTCTCGAACTTTGAATTTCTCTCTTTTTGCGCTCCATGGTGACTTTGGCAAAGAGGATCAAGAAGCGGCACTCCAACCGGGGGAATTTCGAAAAGTCATTCTCTCTACAAATATTGCCGAGACTTCTTTAACGATCCCAGGAATAAATTGCGTGATTGACAGCGGACTTCAAAGAATCGCTAGTTATTCCTGGTGGACTGGCCTTCCTCTTCTTTCAACAAAACCTAATTCCAAAGCTAGTTCAATTCAAAGGGCCGGACGAGCGGGCCGAACGGGGCCAGGTTTTTGTTTTCGACTCTATACTCAACATGAATTTGAAACCAAAGCTCCGTTTGAAACTCCGGAAATTCGAAAATCCGATTTAACCCAAACCGCTCTCGAATTAAAAGGGCTGGGAGTCGAGGACCTGTCAACTTTTGAATGGTTTGAGCCACCTTCCAAAGAAGCCTTAACAAGCTCGGAAAAACTTCTTTTTCTCCTAGGAGCTTTAGAGTCGACTTCAAGTGCGAGTCCACTTACTCCGCTTGGCGAAAAGATGAAACAGGTGAGTCTCCACCCTCGAATAGCTCGTTTTTTACTTGAATGCGAAAGCTCGGGTTGCTTGGAACAAGGAATTCGAATGGCTGCTCTCATTTCGGAGGGAAAATTAGAGACTTTAGACGCGCTAGATCAACTAAAAAGCCCCTTAGATTTTTCTTCGGAAAGAGTGAAACGACAACTAGAAATCATGTTTCACGAAAACAACGCCTCTCTTTCAGTTTCCGCCTCAGATAAAAATGCTGCTCTCGCGAAAGCCCTCCTCTCAGCTTTCCCTGATCGCATGGCCCTAGCCAAATCCACTGAGTCCTCGAAAAAACTCTCATTAACTGCAACCAAAGACTTTGTTCTCGCCTCCGGAGGAACCGCTTCGCTTATTGGGAATCAGCTTTACTCACACTCATCAAGTGAGCCTTATGTGATTGCCCTAGCTCTTCAGGAGATTCAACGTGGGGTGTTTTCAAAAGTTCATTTAACATCGCTAGTCCCGATCCAAGAAGAATGGCTCTTTGAACTCTCTCCTTGCCCTATTGAAGACATTGAAAAAGTTCAGTGGAACAGAACAAAACAAAAAATCGAAGCCACTTCGCAACTGATCTTAGGACAAATTGTATTGGAATCAAGAGCGCGAGAGGCCAAGGATGAAAATGAGGTTTTCTCCATTTTAGTAAGGGAACTTTTTAAGACTTCACCGCAAAAACTTGAGAGCCTTTCACTGCAGGATTGGGTAAGCCTTTTTAACACCCTCTTTCCCCAGCAGGAGTTAGAAACCGAGTTAACTCGTCTCAATATATCATTTAATCAGATGAGATTTGGAAAAGAGGTCCACGGATCGAATCTACTAATGTTTCTTCGCCACTGGCTCGACAGAAAAAGATCTCTTAAAGAAATTGAAGTAACCAGCTGTATACAAAACTTACGAGTTTTTTTTCTTGAAGGTCAAGAGCACACTCTAGAGCGAAACTGCCCTTCATTCATCCTTCTCCCCAACCAAAGAAAGACCCCCGTACACTACCCATGGGACAGAGCTCCTTGGATTGAGTCCCGAATGCAGGATTTTTTTGGAATGCTCGAAGTCCCGGCCCTTTGTGGAGGCAGAGTTTCCTTGATCGTCCATTTGCTCGCTCCTAATCACCGAGCGGTACAGGTCACAAGCGATCTAAAAAGTTTTTGGCAAAACCATTATCCAAAAATCAGAAAAGAGTTAAGTCGAAACTATCCTAAGCACTCATTCCCTGAAGATCCCTACACTCCGATTCCCCCATCTCCCCGAAAGAGAAATTGACTCTCTCTTAATCGAGAATAAACTACCCTTTTCTTCAAATACTGAGGAGGGCGCTTGAGTACCACTGCACTGCATTCTTCAAGGGAACTTTATCCGTACCAAAATCATGAGTCGAAACACGTACTACTTTTGCCCTCTCATATGAAGGGACTTTTTAAGAGACTTTCATAGTGTTCCTATTGGTATATTCCTAACTCAAGATTAGATTTGGCCCCGGAATCCGTCGTCGCTCGTCGTAGGGCACGACCGCTGTTTTTTTACGATCCACTTTCACGCTTTTTCTAAACTAAATTCGGAAAATACTCTAGAGGTTTGTCACCGATACCAAATCCATTGAAGTTAACGATAGGCGCTCGAATCCCTTCAGCGTTTGTCGTTCAGTTGACTACGTATAAATATTCCACATTGCTGTCTATTTTTTGAGCAGAAAAAGTGGCCTGATTCTATGACATTAGGCGATCGATTTTTTTAATGACACTGCTTCCAAGAGATTTATGAGATTGGCCGTATTCAATGAATACTAGCAGAGTGTCGCGATCTTACAGAAGTTTGCGGCTGCCCACGTATTCCAAAGAACATGGCACGTTCCCTGCTCTTTTAGGGGGTGAACACTTAACTTGGGCGGTTTTTATGAAGTCACTTCTGTCTTTATTACGTTTTTTTCTATTCGTGTTGCTGAGTCTCAATACAATGTCCATCATTACTCTCTCTTTTTCGCTAGTCGCACGGGCAGACCACGCGGAGATAGGGACCGAATCGGAAGCACTTAATGATAATAAGAGGAGGAGACCCGTTCTACGGCTTCCGAGCGCCGAATGCAGCGGATGGGCCTATATTACTCTCACACCTCAAGAAACGGCCAATAGGGTTGTTTATTGCGGCGAAAGACATATAAATTGCCCCGCACGTTGCCCGGTGGTGCGAAGCCAAGTATATTATGGTTTTTTTCCTTATTGCTATTGTGGGCCTGATTATGACGCCCTCCGCAGAGAACAAAATGACCGACACTGGGACACACACATGATGGGGCGGCCCCGAGATCGGTAAGGTGGCGAACCGCCGCCTTTCCGTTCGAGCGGATTAGTTGGAGCATTCGGGCTCGGGCTTCACCCGACGGTGAAGCCCGAGCGGCAACAACGACCAATCACTTGCCTTGTTAAAAATGGTCTTTGGATTTGAAATAACCTTGAAACCTTGCAATTGTGAAATTCCGTATAGAGACTCGCGGCGGCGAAGCTAGCCCCGGGAGGGCCCATTAAATCGCTGTTTACTCGCTATAACTTTATTTACGGCCCGTATAACTCAATAAGAAATGGGCTTTTGTCGCTCCTATCCGTTACTTTAATATTATTTGCTCATCATTTTGTAACAAAAAATATAAAAAATAAATTTGAATTATTAAAACAACTTAATAAAAAATGTAATGTTAAAGCTATTGGATTCAAAGATAATAAAGATCTACTGTTAGGAAGTATAATTGTAGATACAAAAAAATATCCAAATAATAAAAACGTTTCTATATATTTCAATAAACATGTTAATTGGACAGAAGCTGATCTATTTTTATATGAAGCGTATTTTTTGTATCCAAATTATAAAAAATATTTTCTTTTAGAATATGATACTATATTTAATACGTCAATAGAAGAATTTTTTCCAATAAACAAATATAATCATTTTGGGTCAAACATATTCAATAATGTAGGTATGAGCTGGGAATTCTGTAGAATTTATAAAGAAGAAAATAAATTTTCATTAGGATTAGAAGAACTGGCAAGTATAGGCCAAACAAGCTGCATTTATATCAACAATAATCTTTTATCTAAGATAAGTAAAGAAATAATAGAAAAAAAAGAAATATATGAATCAATGTTTTCAGAGCTTAGATTGGGGACTTTAGTCAAAAAGTTTAATGGTTATTTAATTAAAAGTAGAGGAGATATAGATGAATATATTAGTTGGACAGAGGACGGTATATGTGTAGATATTAAAAAAGAAAAATACTTTTACCATCCAGTAAAAACATTAGAATGAAAAAACTATCAGACACCACTTATAGATGTAATATTACTGGACAATATTTTACTTTAGAGAATCAAGATAAAGGTAGAGAGAAGTGTAATCGATTTGGATTTACCAGTAGAGATAGAGCTATAGTATATTGTTTACTCAATAAATTGGGATATTTTAAACAAATATTGAATAAAATAAAAAATCCACAGATTACTGGTATAGGCATGACAGATAGTCCTGCATTGAGCAAGGCGCTATATGGATCATTCTCGTATACAAACACATTTTTTCATCAAGAACCATTATTAGATATTTATAATCTTAAACATATTAATCAATTTAAAAATTTAGATTTTATCATATGTTCAGAAGTTTTTGAGCATATAAGTCCATATCCTGGATTAGATATAGCTTTTAGCAATCTATATAATATGCTTAAACAAAATAATGGCATTTTAATTTTTTCTGTACCATATAATCTGCAGAAGCACTACGAGCACTTTCCTGCATTATATAATTATCAAATTATAAATCAAAATAATAATTATATTCTATACAATACTACTATAGAAGAAAAAAAAGAACAGTTTACTGACCTTATTTTTCATGGTGGTCCAGGAGAGACTTTGGAGATGCGACAATTTTCAAAACAAAGTCTGGAAAAATATTTATCTGAAGCTGGATTTAATCATATTACTTTTCATGATATCGATCAAGATATGCAAGAATTTGGTATTTTTTGGGAATTACCAATAAGTTTGATTATTAGCGCAGAAACAATATAGTGTATAAATATTCGTATAGAGACTCGCGGCGGCGAAGCTAGCCCCGGGAGGGCCCATTAAATCGCTGTTTACTCGCTATAACTTTATTTACGGCCCGTATAACTCAATAAGAAATGGGCTTTTGTCGCTCCTATCCGTAAACTTTTCTTTCGACACGTTTTCCCATGAGAAAAGTGTAGTGAAAAGAGGCTTTTGGTTTGATGTCGCTCTGAGATATCCGCCTTACTTGGACCACATCAAGATTTTTCGAAAATTGATGCGGTGATGCAGTGAAGATTTGGGTTTATAATTAGAGCTTCAAACAAGATTTTCTTTAAGAATCCCTAAAATCCAATTTTAATTCGGAGGCAAAATGAAGCGTCATTCTTTATTGGCTTTGGCCGTTGTTTCAGGGGCTGGGGCGTTGTTTACGGCATGTAGTTCAGATAGCTCAAGTTCATCCGCAACTCCTAGTGTAACTTCTCTTGCGGCTCTGCCAGCCGCCACCGGACCTGTCACGAGTTCACGCGAGCAGGCGATTAGACCCGCTTCCGCAGGTCGAGCTTTGACCGCTTGGCACGACAACGACGGGGACAACTGGGGTGCTGCCAAAAGCGGACCTATGTGCCAGGCTGGTGAGATGGTCATGCGAATGCTTTCCGATGCCGCTCAGCCGGATAAAATTTTGTGTTACGTAGGAGCCATGGAAGCTTCCGGATTTTTTACTGCCTCGTACAATGGGAGTAATCGGTTTTATGTTTTGTCTAATCCGCCTACTGCTTTAGTTAGAGGCCAGGATGGTCGCGCTGTGGGAGACATGCCGATTAAATTTAATATTACTAAAACGGGAGCTGCGATCACGGATTTTAAAATGTGGATGTGCATGACCACTTCCAAAAATCGAGCCGCTGATCAAATGGAATATGTGTCGACATCTCTAACGAATGGAACCGCGACAGTAACTTCGGTTGGAGTCCATGCCGGGGCAGGGTTCTCCGCTTCTCAGAGAACAGTTGCAACAGGAAATTTTAATTCCTCAGGCGATTGGACTTCAAAAAACATTACCAATACTGGTAGCTTCTCGGGCGGAGCTGGTGCATCTGCATTTCAACACAAACAACAATTGAGCCTCACTCAAGGTACCGACAACTATGTATTGAATGGATATTTCAATGGTTATCACGGCGGCTTTAGCAATACTCAAACTGGTCAAATCTATGCAAAAATACAAGGACTCAATCTTTCTAGTTTAGCTACTGCCGCTTTGGGAGATGGCACGGCTTATTATTCTTTTACCTTTCCTGGCCCAGGCAAAGACTCCGGGCAAAGGCCCACCACCTACTCAGCAACTCGAAGCTGGAATGGAGATACTCAGTCGCCTGTAACGGCTGATTCAGGAGTTTACTATTCGGCTGTCAATGGACAGACTCTCCCTGACGCAGCTGCCATCTCAGAGCCATCTTTTGAAGGAGCCGAGGCGTGGAATTGCGACACCACCGACCAAACCGTGACCACAATCGATATGGGGTCAAATAGTTTTCTTGGGAACGCATCTCTACAAGCGGCGTTGTTATCGTGTAACAGTCAGTATGGGTTTAGCAATAACAATATGACCGATTGCAGAGCTGCTAATTACGACGAACCCAGTCACTAAGACTTCCTATTTTTTTATTCGCCCCTCTCGTCAAAAGACCCGAGGGGCGTTTTTTTATGTCTACTTCTCTGATGACGCCGGGTATTGCTTTTTTTTAATCATCATAAGGATCAATTCTTTTTAATTTTTATTTTTATAAGTTAAAATTTCGGAATAGCTAACTAGTCAAAGGCAGTGAAAAACACCGCGTGCAATTTCATGTCGTACTCTTTCTCGCAATACCGCCGATTTATTTCGGTGAGCGCGATACTTGATGTTTCCCTGACCCTACGGCAAGACGCAAAGCATTACGGAGCG
>VGSE01000012.1 GCA_016875135.1 Deltaproteobacteria bacterium | reverse complement strand
CACAATTCCAGAAATCACAATACCGATGACCAACTCAATCAAATTCATTCCGCGGCAGTTTAACAATCTATTCCACACAAGCTACCTCAAATCTTTTAAAGCATGTCCACTATTAATAAAAATTGACTTTGCTTCTGCTTTTTTTCCCCAAACAACTTGATAGCTCATGTCAGCTTGAAAATTAGCTACCCGGTTAGGATCTGTTGTAAATTGACCCCAAGAGGGGACGCTTCGGAGAAATTGAAAATGGGTAGCTGAATTTCGCTTTAAAACGACCTTAATTAGACCAAAAGCGTCAGAACCAAAAAAGGAATCCAATGAACTCGTAATCACCCGTTCAGTTCCGGTTACAGTGGAGAAGCAAAAGATAAATTCGGCAGGATTATTGGATGCCGCCGGAATTTTATTACCACCGTCACAAATAGTCTTGACCGATTTCTCAAGAGAATTATCTTCCAATTTCGCTAGGAGATCCGAAGCTTGACCCTTATCGTAACTTCTTAAGGTTCCCGCTTGGGGAATAACGATCTTATTCCCTAAAGCAGTGTTAAGATTTGTATCGTTTTGATAGAGATTAGCTAAAGTGAAAGCATTTAGAATCCCATCCTTCACAGAGGTCAAAGAGGCTTTAGTTTGAACTCGCGATTTAAACTTTAAGGTCGAAAGATAACCCTGGGTTAACATCAAAACAGAGACAGTCAGCAACGTAAGGGCAACAACCCCCATGATAATTGCGTTGCCTCTTTGGGCTTTAAATGACCCTTCTTTCCACCTCCCTAACGACATGCCGACTCCTTAAATTTTGGCAGCTGAAGAATCAGTTTATCGTTTGAAAACACAGCAGGAAGAGAATCAACAGTTTTAAGCGTTGTTTTCATGGTATCAATTTCAGCTCGGTTTGGCTTTCCAGGGGCTTTAGTTTCATCGACATATTTTTTCAATTTATCATAGACCTTCTCCCCTTTAGAAATTTGGGAAAAGGAGGCCAAACCTCTATCGTCGACTAAGAAGTACTGAAAAAAGATATTTCTCAACTGCTGCCCGGCATTTGGTTTCTTAGTCAGATGTTCGGTGAAAATTTCATTGATATCCTGAACCTTTTTGTCACTGCAAGTCGTATCGTTTTTATTTGCCGTACACAGAAAAAATCCATACTGAATAGGCTCTGAATGCACTGGGACCTGGAAGACTTTTTCTGCCCTTCCCTCTTTAAAGAGAGATTGTGGAACTTCCCACGTTAGAGATTTTTGGTTTTCACTTAAATCCTCAAATGTTGCTAAAAGCCTATGCGAAGGAGCTTTCTCCAGATCAAGTAAAATAGCATCCGCATCTCCTGGAGCGCACGAAGGCTTTATGGAAAGAACAACTTTGAGTTGGGCTTGATTTCCCTCACGGGGCAAAGCCATTCTTTGTAATCCTATCTCTTTTTCAGCTCTGTCTTTTTTTATCAAAGATTGAAACTCGGCACGACTGCTTGCTGTTGGTGGATTGGACAGATCTTGAATAATTTTAGGAGCGGACTTTTCTAGAAGTGATGGAGTGGGGTTCTTTGTTTCCTGAACTGAGACAGATGATTCTCTTTTTTTTGAAAACACAACTACCATCACAATAAACAAAACAAAAGCTACTGCCAAAAGTCGATTAGCTTGTAGAGTCATGGAACCTTTTGTTTTTCTCTTTTTAACAACTGTTGAGTAACCAAATCTCCAGTCGGAATTTCGTTAGCTAACACCAAGTGCCCCATCGGATCTTCAGTATCCAGCTCAAAATTCCAGACATCTTGAGAGTGATCAAAAGGCAATTGTCTCACCCTTTTTACTTTTTTGCCACTTCCGGCCCCCACCAAGATATCATCGGCTTTTAAGTCCATGGCCTGGACCCATCCTGAACGAGTTAAAAACGGATGGTCTTCGGTAACCACTACTTTTTGATTTCCATAACTCACTTCAAAAAGGGGTTTTTTCTCTGGCCCTTTGACGACCCCCTTAACCCGAACAGGCGCATGATAGTGCGGATTGTAAAGCCACTCATTTTCTCCGATTTGAGAAACCAGTTTTTCAGTTCCATCGGCCATTCTAAGTTTTGTCGACCCAGCAAAACAGCCGTGATGTCTCATTTTTGTCTTCAAAACCGCGCAACTGGCTAAAGATTTTGGGCCCACTTCAATCCAATAAACTTTTGCTCCCCCTTTCCAATACTTATATCTGTCATCAGTCATCTGAACGATCTTCATGCAGATATTGGTAGAGTCACATGTTGCGGCCTTGTCCCAATTGTAGCCACCCCCCCCCGTCCAACTGCCATCTGCCCGTGTTATTGCAACCCCAGCCATAGACCTCGATGCTGCATCATCTGATTGCCAATAGGTATTGTGGCTTGTGTAACGAATAAGGCCGGTCGTAAATGTAAGGTCAGCGATGGCCTTTTCTATCTTATCGGTATCCGTTCCGGTACGATCTTTAAATTCTTCATTAACCGCAAATTCCTGACGAGAGTAATCAGGGTCCAGATACGGGCACAGTTCTCCCAACCCCACCTGTCCGGTCCATGTGCCGCCCGGCCCTGTGGCCGAAGCCGTGATGATTTCTGCTTGACCATCAGTTTTTCGAATATAGCTTGCCCAAAAAATACGACTAGTCTCTTAAGAAAGATCGGGGGTTGTAATAGATTCGTAAATATTGTGGTGCACGTAACACTGCACGTTGTGATACCCCATTGCTATTTTTCTTTCCTCGTAGCATTTTCTTCCTCCCAAGAAGCAAACAGGGAGGTCGAATGGTTCTCTATTCTCGCCACGTTCTCCTTTGCGGTCGACACAAGGAACTCTTCCCAAAGAGCAATAGGAAGTAATGTCAGGATCTTTTTTGACACAAAACTCCTCAGGAGACAAGCTGGTGTCAACTATAATTTTCTTGAGCCTCAAGTAAGTCCTCTCGACCGGTTTATCATCAACAGTCGCCGAAGTGACCATTCCACCCTGACGTTTGTCACAATTAAGCTCTACCTTAGCTTCATCGCCCTTAATTTTCACACTGCTTGAATTCGTTACTCTCAGGTGACAAAGCGGAGGGCTTGGCTTTTTTGTTCTGATAATAGCTTCACAAGTTTGGCGATTTCTAAAGACGGGAGATCCATCGACTTTTTCATCCGTCGGAACTGATGATAGCCCCGTTAAGGTCACTGAAATTCTTTTTAGAGCTTCATTGGGAGTATCTGCTGAAGGGATGTCAGTTTCATCGTTCGATAAGGAAAGTGAAAACCCTGCTGATTTAAGGCTTTTCAAAACCCCAAAATCGGAAACCGATTGCGAATCCATCTGATCCTTTAAGAAGGCCCCCAAGAGTTCCCCATCATCCGGCCCCTGATGGAAATGGGCCGATTGCACAATACTGTTGGCTTTGACATCAAAAAGCACATTGACATTTCCGGCACTTAAATCAATTGGCTCCAAACTTGGGTTTTTTAGCGCAATCGTACACTGACTAGGAGGCGGCGGAGCTTCAATGGGAATTTCTGCGAGCACATTATTAATTTGAACCTTCACACCCTTGACGCTTTGAGGATTCTCCGAATCGACCACAAAACTTAAAAACTGCACCATGTTCGATGCCAATTTTTCTAAAGGAAAAACAAAATTTGGTTGAAAATTTTTCAGCTGTTCATCTGAACTTAGATTGGCCAAAAGAGGCAATCCCACAACCCCATATTGAGTCCCGTTAGTCTTCGAAAGTGAATCTCTTTTCTGTAAAGCACTCACCCCTTTCTCATCAGGTTGTAAATCAACGATGTTGCAGTCTAAAGGGTCAGGAGTCTTTACCACCCTTGCTAGTGGTAACTTTTGACATGTTCCGGCTCCATCTTTCTGTCCGAGTATTAGCTTAGTTGCGACCCAAGAAGTCACCCCTTCAGGTCCTAATGGTACAATGAAAGGCCGATTATTAGGATCAATGGAACCAGAGTAATCTGGCGCCCATTCCGGTTTTCCGTAGACGATTAAGTCTTCACCATTTCCGCCCGCAGGATCCGCGTTAGGATTAGGTTCTTTTGTAAATTCGAATTTCTTTTGGAGTATCTGAAGAACGCTATTAATTTCATCGCCCGCTTTGGCTTCACTCTCTGTCTTGCCCACTTGCTGAGAAAAATTAGATACTTTAGATAACATTAGGGCTAAACCGCCCATACCCAATGCTCCGGCAATCACTGCGACCACAACGGCATTGCCCGATCTATTCATCAAAGGCTTTTTCATACAACGTCCTTCTCTTTCTCACTCAGTTTATTTTAATTTTAGCATTCTTAAACTTTCCGATAGTTTAACTAAATTAAGGACTTTTCCACACAATTGATTGGATATTTCACTAACTATTTCAATAGCTTAAAAATCTGACAAAGACGTACTTCTTCCTAACCGCCCTACTTTTGTGATAAGAAGCCGCATGTTCGGTGCCTCTAAAATTATCCAACTTACCGTGGATAGACTCGGTCCCAAGGGAGATGGAGTTGCTATATTCCCTAAGGGTTCGGTTTTTGTAGATAGAACTGCGCCCTTAGATGAGGTTTCGGTTCGTGTTTTTCAAGATAAAGCCGGAATCACTCGCGGGGAAGTGGTGAAATTGCTCACCCCCTCGCCCTATCGGCAAAAACCCCCCTGTCCCCATTTTGATAGCTGCGGTAACTGCACTCTTCAGCATCTAAATCTAGAGTTTTATCAATTTTGGAAAAATGAAACCGTTAAAGAATCTCTTAAAAAAGCAGGGCTCCACACAAAAACATTTTTAAAGCCTATTTTTCTTGAGGGTCAAAACCGTAGACGCATTACTTTTACAGCATTGAACGAACGAGGAAAAATCACCCTGGGTTATTATCAACGACGCTCTAAACAGATCACAACAATAAACCAATGCGAGATAGCGCTTCCGGACCTCTTCGTTTTTAAAGACTCTCTCAAACCCTTTTTAAAATACTTATTAACTCCAAGCACACCCATCGATATTTCCCTTCAATGGGTTTCTGGAAAATTTGATATTGTTATCTCAGGACTCAAACTTTCAGCTAAAAACGAAAAGATTTTAAAAGAGATTTCGCAACTGCACCCCGTTGCTAGACTAAGTTTAAAAAACGAAACCAAAATTAACGTTCTCTTCAATAATCACCCTTTACGAAAATCTTTTGGAGAAATCCAAGTCAATCTTCCCCCCGGAGCTTTTCTCCAGCCGACCCAAGAGGGAGAAGAGGCTCTTGTCAAAACCGTGATGGCTGCTCTTCCTGAAGGAAAACAATTTGCCGATCTCTTCTCGGGGTGCGGTACTTTTAGCGGAGCCATGCTCAGTCGAGGTTCGGTGGATTCCTTTGAGTCCTCCAATTCTGCAGTAAAAAGTTTGTCAGAGGCCACTCGCAATTTTCCGCTCAAGGTTTACCGGCGAGACCTGTTTAAAAATCCCGTTCGACATCAAGACTTAAATAGATTTGATGCGATTGTCTTCGATCCCCCAAGAGCCGGGTGTGAAGAACAGGCTCATGAGATGGCCTTATCAAAGTGTAAAACTCTCATTGGCGTCTCCTGTAATCCGGCAACTTTTGCTAGAGATGCAAAAATTCTTGTTCGAGGCGGTTATCAACTTCAAAGCTTACAGGTGATTGATCAGTTTCTTTGGTCTCACCATGTCGAGCTTGTGGGAGTCTTTAAAAAACTGAGATAAAATCATGATGTTTCCTATTCATATAAAAACAGCGAGTGGACTTGAAAATGTGGTTGCTAGAGAATTACAGGATCTCGGTGTCCAAGGGGTCACACCTCGAAAACGCGTAGTGATTATTCAGGGAGATTTAACTCTTCTTTATAAAATTAATCTCTGGAGTCGATGCGCTATTCGAGTTCTTAGACCCGTCGCTAACTTCCCTGCCAGCGATGAGAAAACATTCTATGATCAAGTCAAAGCCATCGATTGGTCCCCATGGCTCTCTTCAACGGGCACTTTAGCGATCGATGCCCATGTGCATTCATCCTTCACTACCCATTCTCTTTTTTTAGCTCAGCTGACCAAGGACGCAATCTGCGACCAGTTTCGAGAAAAAACCGGCGAACGCCCTTCGGTCGATTTAGGAAATCCCGACTTAAGACTGGCGGTCAATTTGTTTAAAAATCGAGTAGAGTTATCTTTGGACAGCTCCGGAGAATCACTTCACAAACGCGGGTATCGAAAACAGGCAGGGGAAGCTCCTCTGAATGAAGCTTTAGCTGCCGCAATCATCAAACTCTCGGGCTGGGATGGAAGTGTCCCCTTGTTAGATCCCATGACGGGTTCCGCAACCCTTGCCATTGAAGCAGGACTCATCGCAAAAAACATGGCCCCGGGTTTATTGAGAAAAACTTTTGGATTTCAAAAATGGAAGGATTACGCTCCTAGTCTTTTTGAAACCCTAGTGAATGAGGCCCAAAACTCGGTTCGCGATATTCCTCAAGGGTTGATTAGGGCCTTTGATAAAGATCCCTCGGTAATCGCTCTGGCTCAAAAAAATATCGAACGAGCCGGACTTAAAGACTGCATCCAATTAGATGTCGCCGATTTTATGAAACAAGAGGAGCCTTTTGAATCGAGTGGGGTGATTGTGATGAATCCACCCTATGATGAAAGATTGGCTGTTGAGGATTTAGCCAAGTTTTGCTTTGATATTAATCAGAATTTAAAACAGAGTTACTCAAACTGGGCCGCGTATATCCTAATGGGAAATAAAGAGGCTGCTAAAGAACTAGGTTCCAGTAAAAACAAAACATTTCCTCTATTCAATGGGGCTATCGAATGTGAACTTGTTGAGGTTCGCCCGAATGAAAATCGTTTAGAAACTCAAGAGACCCCTCAAGATGATTTAACTTCTCTTCTAGCTCTTCACCCCAATTGGGAGAATCGCCGGACTGCGTTTGCTAACCGATTAAAAAAGAATCTCAAGCACTATTCAAAATGGGCTCAAAGAGAGAGAGTGACTTGCTGGAGACTTTACGATCGTGACATTCCGGAACTTCCCTTTCTAGTAGATATTTTTGGGAAACACTTACACATCGCCGAGGTTCCTAGAAATCATGATCACTCACCACTTGAGCATCGAAAATACTTAGAGCTAATGAAGCAAACGGCTTCAGAGATAGTTCAGATTCCGATTGAAAAAACTTATTTAAAAACCAGAAAAGCTCAAAAACTGCCAAAATCTGAAACCACTAAGCTAGTTGAGGTCAGAGAAAGAGGTCACAAGTTTTTGGTCAACTTTGTCGACTATGTGGATGTCGGCCTTTTTTTAGAGTACCGAAAAGTACGCGAATGGGTGGAAAACGAAGCCAAAGGAAAAGATTTTCTCAATCTCTTTAGTTATACGGGGACCGCGACGGTTTGTGCAGCTGCAGGAGGGGCCTTGTCGACCGGTTCGGTTGATGCGTCAAGTACCTACTTGGAATGGACTCGAAAAAACATGGATCTTAATGAGCTTCGAGGGGCCCAACACATATACTACCGGTCCGACGTGATGGAGTTCTTAAATAGTTCTAAGAAGGTTTATGATTTCTGTTGGGTAGATCCCCCGGTTCATTCGATTAACCGGAACACAGCTGTTGAATTTGATGTCCAAAAAGACCACGTCACTCTTTTGCAAAAGGTCTCTCAAAGAATCAAGCCGGGTGGAATGATTCTTTTCACCACCCATTGCCAGTCATTTCAGTTACAAGAATGGGCAATCAAGGAATCCTGTCATGTTGAGATTACCGACATGACCCATACTCTAACTCCCCCCGATTTTGAACGCACCCCCCCCTTCCAATCCTGGCTATTGCGGGTGTCAGTCTCCCAGTAAGCTTAAAAGGTAGCGGTCACTGTCTCGAGAAGCAGCCAAAAGTAAAGCCATACCTTTTGGTACACATTGCGATGACTTAAGAAGCCCAAAGCCTACCGACTCTGAGGCACTTAAAACGGCAAGAAAAACGTTTCTTGAATTAGTAACTCAGTGGCTTCAATAGGTTACGACCAGCGCACGAGTCGCATCTCTTTTCCGCCATGAGTAAAATGATGGGTTTCTGCTGATTTGGCTTTGAGTTCTTGTAAGAAATGGTTCCAACTAGATTTATCGGGACATAAACACCCGCCAAGAACCCTTCCCTCGAAGGGCTTTAGACTCTCTCTAAGAAATTTTCCTAACCTAGAATAAAGCTGTGTCACCGAGGAACTCTTCGCTAACCTATCTCCATAAGGCGGATTTAATAAGACCAATATTTTTCCGTCTCCGTCTGGAACTAAACGATCTAAAAACAAATCCCCTTCTTGAATTTCGCTCTCCATCCCCTTACAGAGTTTTGAGAAACTCTGGGTGTTTTCTTTTAAAACCAAACAGGCTTCGGGGTTGATTTCATTAAAAAGAAGTTTGGGACCTGAGAAGTTCTGAAGCCTCTCTTGGAGCTTACGACGTAAAAACCTCATAGTCGCTTCGGAAACGCAGGGAAACTTATCGCACGAAAAATCTCTCATGAATGATCCCACTCCTGCCCCGGACAATACAATTAGGCTTTCAAACCCAAGCGTTCCGGTTCCCGCAAAAGGAACAAAAACAGTTGAAATGGAGCTCCAATTCTTTTCCTGTTCCAACACCCAACGCGTACAGGCAGCGGCTTGATGCTCTGGAAGAGGCGCTGTTGCAGTTAGCTTCGCTTTGTATCCTCTTTTGTAGAGGGGTTCGCCACACAAGCTCACAGAAATTTTTAAAAAATCCGTTTTCAATTCAATCTTGAAGCGAAACTCTCCGCCTTCTGAAACATGCTCCACTTGAGCTGCTCGGCAAAGCAACTCTCTTAGCTTGGCGGAATGGGTTGTAAATCCTTGAAAAACATTGGGAGTCACATGAACCGGAACTGTTCGATCAGGCAAAACCTCGTCCCAAGGAACTCGGCTTAAAATAGCTTCGACTTCACTCCACTTAGTGCACTTAGACTCAAGAATCATCCATTCCACATCGTGAGCCGTTGTTGTTCTTAACATGACTTCCAAGCCCTGACGCCAGTCGCAACGGTGCAGTTTAACCACACCTTTCAACAAAGTGATTTTGGGTTCGTACTTATATTTTTGAATTGGGGTTGCAACAATCGACTTTACTTCTTCATGAAGACACTCTAACCAACCGGGAGCCGGTCGAATATAAAACGCATGAGGTCTGGCACTGATTGGAGCTTCGGGCATTAGATTATACTCTTTGAATAGACATGTCGTTTTCCGCACCCAGAAAACCTCAGGGTGAGTTTTTTTAATTTCGGGGTGCGGGGATTTGAACCCCGGACCTCTTCGTCCCGAACGAAGCGCGCTAGCCAACTGCGCTACACCCCGGTATTTACCAATTTCTTGGCTGTGATCAAACTTGGTTGAGAGGACTCAAAGAATGATTCCACTTCTTTCTTCAGACTTTGCATCCTTAGTTCTAAGGATTTTCTTAAACTCTCAAATTCTTCCTCGGTGATCCCCTTGGGAACCAACATAGGGTCTCCATACCAGACAATACATTTAGAAAAGGGCATCGGCAAATAACATTGATTCCAAGATTTTTTAAAAATAAATTTGTTAGAGCACCAAGTCGCCGTTGGAATAATGGGAAGTCCCGTTTCCTGAGCTAACTTTAAAACCCCAGGCTTCACTTGATATATCGGCCCCCTCGGCCCATCCACGGCCAGTGAGCTGTGATAGTTTCCGGTCTTCATTAAATCAATAAGACCTTTAAGCCCTCCGGCCCCGCCCCGAGAGCTCGATCCTCTAACAACTCTAAACCCCAAAAAGGTCAAAACCCGTTTCATCAGCTCGCCATCCGAACTACGACTCGCCATAATGGCCATCTTTTTTCTAATAGAAATCGCTACTAATAAGAGTTCATCCCCATGCCAATGAGCATAGAGTTTAGGATTAGGAGCCGTTGGCCCTAAAGGCAGACCCATCTCACGCATTCGCCAAGTACGACTCAATAACCAGTAAAAACCGGTCACCGCCGCACTCATCAATAATATTTTTATGCGATGAATCATAACTTTCTTCGAATCAGAAGTAGCAAATCCTGCCCCGGTTTGTAAACATCCATACCTGCTCCCTTTGAGTAGGTTTTTTAAGAGGCTGGTGCGATATATTTTTTCTTAAATTGCAAAGACTTATAGAGGACCAAGGTTATAAGATTTGATAAGTTTTCTTGGAGTTTCATTTGATAATTCACCTCATCGCCAAACGGCCAATAAATTCCGCTCCTTAAACCAACTTCATGGCCGTTTGAACCTCTTAAAAAGCCCACTCAAAGGGAGCAGGCATTAAACATCCCACACTAATCGAATAAAATCACCTACTTTTACGGGGCGTAACTTAGTGAAATTCTGACTAAAAAAAACCTTTACCCCGTAAGAGAGTTAAAGGACACTTGAGTACTCTTTATGAAGATCTGTTTTGTTGTTAGGTCCGTTTATTCGCAACAGCTCAACTATACGACTACCCATTTAGCTTACGAAGCTCATCAACGGGGACACGAGGTCGTGTACACAACGGTAAATAGTTTTTCTGCCACTCACGATCTCACAGTTCGTGCCACGGTGGTCAGCCCCGGAGAAAAACCCTTTGAAAGCCGTCTTGAGTTTTTAAGAAGTCTGCAAAGCGGATTCGCTGAACGCCAAGAAGTCACCTTAAGCGACTTTGACGTTGTTTTCTTAAGATATAACCCCAATGAATTAGACGGCGAAAAGGACAAGTCTAAAAATCCAGCTATTGAATTTGGAAGACTTCTCAAACTTCATGGGGTTTTAGTACTGAATGATCCGACCGGCCTTTCCAAAGCAGCGAGCAAAATGTATCTCTCTTCATTCCCCACAGAGATCCGAGCCAAAACACTCATCACTCGTAGTGCTTATAAGATCAAAGAATTCGTCCGCGAGATAAAAAAACCGACGATCTTAAAACCCCTCTCCGGATTTGGCGGTCAGGATGTATTCTTCATTAAGAATGCAAAAGAGATCAATATCAATCAGATCATTTCGACGGTCGCAAAAAGCGGATATGTGATGGCTCAAGAATATATTCCGGAAGTCAAAAATGGCGACAAACGACTTCTTCTTCTTAATGGTTCGCCTATTTTTATAGGCAGTCGAGCCGCCATGTATCGACGCATGTCTCCCAAAGGGGATATCCGAAGCAACATGCACGTCGGGGGCAAACGAAAAAAAGTCGCGTTCACTAAAATCGAAGCTCAAATTGCAGACCTAATTCGCCCCAAACTCATCGCTGATGGGCTCTATTTTGTAGGAGCTGATATCGTCGGGAACAAGCTTTTAGAAATTAATGTTTTTTGTCCCGGCGGCATCAATAACATCAACGAGCTCTATGATATCAACGTTGGTTCCGCCGTGATTGACGACTTAGAAAAAAAGGTGCGATTGATAAGCAGTCGGCCTCAAGGGCGAACCTCACTTTCACTAATTAAAAACGGATAATTATGAAAACGTTGCTGATTCTTTGTGGTGGTCGGTCTGAAGAGCACGAGATTTCACTTATTTCAGCCAAAGGGATTTTGGATGCTCTCGATCGAAAACTCTACCAACCTCTTTTAGTAGGGATTTCAAAAAAAGGAGTTTGGCATCTCTTGAACGAAGAGAACTTTTTCGAAGGGGAGTTTCGAGCCGATAAAATCAAACTCAATGAAAAAGCTCCCACAATTACACTGGCCCCCTTTACGAATGAAAAACGCCAAGGAACTCTCCTCTGCTCCGGAAAAACACACTTATTTGACGTTGTTTTTCCCATTCTTCACGGCCGGTTTGGAGAGGACGGGACTCTACAAGGAATGCTCGACATGATAAATGTTCCCTATGTCGGCTCAAACTGCGGAAGCTCTGGGCTTTGTATGGATAAGATTCTAACAAAAATCCTATGCCTAAAAGCCGGAATCCCTACTGCGAAATTCACTTGGGTCGAATCGGTTGAAGATCTCTCAAAGGTCGCTTCTGACTTGAACGAACTCAAATACCCTTTATTTGTGAAGCCTCCAAGACAGGGAAGTTCTATCGGAGTCAGTAAAGTGAATACTCCCCAGGATTTAAAAGCAGCTGTCGAAACTGCATTAAAATATGATACCAAGTGCCTCATCGAAGAGGGAATCCGAGGAAGAGAAATAGAATGTGCGGTCTTGGGCCATCCCAAACAAGCCAAAGTCGCAACTCCAGGTGAAATTATCCCTTCAAAAAAAGTGGGCTGGTATTCGTTCGAGGCTAAGTATCTTTTAGCAGATGGCGCCGAAACTAAAGTTCCCACCGACTTGGATGCACAAACAACAGAACGAATCAAAAACTTTGCTCTTAAAGCTTTTAACTGCCTAGAATGCTCGGGAATGGCTCGAGTCGATCTCTTTTTAGAGGAATCAACTCAAAATATTTACCTAAACGAAATCAATACGATTCCGGGATTTACTCCTATCAGCATGTACCCCAAAATGTGGCAAGCCTCAGGGTTAAGTTATTCAGCATTGGTCTCTGAGCTTATTTACTTAGCGAGATAATTTATGAAAAAACCTTTACACCCCATCGATTTTTCTCACCGAAGAAAACAATTTCTAACAAAAATTAAAAAAGGAGTTGCGGTCTTCCCTGCCGCTCCAGAAGTTATCCGAAACAATGACGTCCATCACGAATACCGTCAGGATAGTAACTTTTTTTATTTAAGTGGCTTTGAAGAGCCCAATAGTATTTTGCTTTTTGCTAACCAGACAAAGACCCCTTTCCAGATGTTTGTTCAACCTAAAGACACGACCAAAGAGCTTTGGGAAGGAAAAATCATCGGACCCGAAGGGGCAAAAAAAAAATTTGGTGCCGATGCCGCTTTTTCTTCAAGCGACCCCTCTCTTTTCAATGAGGCTTTTGTGAAGGCTCTTTTAGAGGCCGATGTCCTGTATTATCGATTAGGTCTCAACGAAGATTGGGATCGACGCATCTTTTCTTTGATGAAAAAAGCGGTTCGCCAACTCGGGCGCACAGGGCGGGGCTTTTGGCCCATTCATGACCCCAATGAGATTTTAGGGGAAATGCGCTTAATTAAGACCCGAGCAGAAGCTGAAAGATTAGAGCGAGCTGCCAATATCACTGCCGAAGCTCATGTAAGCGCAATGAAAATCGCAAAGCCCGGAATGTTTGAATACGAAATTGAAGCGGCTCTTTACCACGCTTTTCGTGGCCAAGGGGCCGGTCGACTGGGGTATGGCTCTATCGTTGCTGGTGGCTCAAACGCTTGTGTTCTCCACTACGTTGCCAATAACAAATACCTTGAGGATAAGGAATTATTGCTCATCGATGCCGGTGCCGAATTTGATTACTACACGGCCGATATCACGCGTTGTTTTCCCACCAACGGCCAATTCACTCCCGAGCAAAGAGAAATTTACAGCGCCGTCTTAAAGGCGCAAAAATCTTGCGTCAAGATGGCTCGACCGGGAAAATCGATGAAAGATCTTCACAATCATGCAATCGAGGTCCTAGTTGAGGAATTAAAAAACCTCAAAGTCTTAAAAGGGTCCTCAGCAAGTCTAATCAAACAAAAGGCCTACTTGCCTTTTTTCCCCCACGGAACGGGCCACTGGTTAGGCATGGATGTTCATGATTCCGGACGATATTTTTCTGAAAGTTACGACACACCCAGGCACTTAGAACCAGGAATGGTCATTACCATTGAGCCCGGTCTGTATTTCGGAGAGAGTTCTAAGGGGCCAAGTAAATATAAAGGGATCGGCATCCGAATAGAAGACGATGTTCTCATCACTTCATCGGGTAACAAAGTTTTAACAACAGGGGCCCCCAAAGAGATCGAGGAGATCGAAAGCCTCTGCCAATCAACTTAAGGAGACAACATGAAAAAACTTATTCTCAACTCTTTAGTTACTTTACTTCTTTTAAGCTGTTCTTCATCTCCCCAAACTTCCAAAGAGGCGAAAGAGCATATTGAAAAAAATTTTAATGAGAAGATCGGCTCTGCAACAAAAACCGATTTGATTGAGAGCTATGGAAATCCCGAATGGTGTCAAGTCGAAGACAGTGGTAACGAGACTTGTCGTTTCTACAAAAAAATCGGCACAAAGTGGATTGGAGAAAAGAAACAAAAAGACAAAAAGCCGGTCGAAACAGGTGATCAAGTCATTGTGTCTTTCGATAAAGACGGCATTCTAAGAAGCTTCAAAGCCTCCGCCCAGCGCTAACCCCTACCCAAAGGTATGGCTTTACTTTGGGTGACTCATCGAATCAAACACCACCCAAAGTAAAGCCATACCTTTTGGTGCCTTTTGGTGTTAAAGCCCGTAACGATCAAGAGCTCGTTGGCAGATGGCTTTAGCCGATTCTGTTTCAGCAACGACAATATCACAATCGTCGGAGGCTTTGATGTCTGTGACTTGTTGAAGATAATGAACTCGGGCCAGAATTTTTGTTTCGGAATTTATTTGTCGAACTAAAGAAACTATTTTAGGAACTACATTTCGCCCACTGACCGACACAATCACTAGAAAAGCCTCTCCTACCCCAATCGATTCCAACATGTCTCGACTAGTAGAGTCACCAAAATATCCCTCAATGCCCAATTTTTGAATCTCTTTGACATTAGCATGATTAATATCAAGCCCGGCACAGGGGATTCCTTTTTTAGAAAGTTCAATTAACGTTTGAACTCCGGTATGCCCAAGACCAATCACAATCGCTTTACGGGGTTTCACCAAGGGGGAATTGTCAGACTCTTGAGTTAGAGGCACCTGCGAAGATAAAGACTTTGTTTTTTTAAGTTTGAATCGAAACCCTCTCGCAAATTCCCCCCAACTGCTATGAGATGAGCCTTTTAGGCCCAGATTTGAAAACAAAGGAGTCAATAAAAGTGAAAAAACGGCGAGAGTCAGAAAGTATTGAAACTCTGTATTTCCAATGATCCCATAAGTAAAAGCGGAGGCTGCGATCACAAAAGAGAATTCACCGATTTGACTTAAAGCCAATGAAGTTGCAAAGCTGATTCCGTGAGACCTGCTATAACGTCGAATAAGAGCGTAAAGAACAGAAAATTTAATGTAGAAAAGTACCGGTATTAACCACAATAAGTGATGAAAATTAGCCTTAGCAAAACTGAGATCAATCATCATTCCTATGGAAGCAAAAAACAGCCCTAAAAAAATATCTCTAAATGGCCCGATCTCCGCTAAAGCTTGTCGGCTAAAAGGGGATTCGGAAATAAGAACCCCAGCAATAAAAGCTCCCAAAGAAACTGAGAGTCCAACCCTGTCCGCGATAAAAGCGACTACAAAGGTCGTCGAAAAAATAGAAAAGAAAAAAAGCTCCCGACTTCCCGTTCGCGTCACTTCATTAAAGACTAAAGGGATTACAAAACGGCCCAAAAGAACACATCCCAAGATAAAAACCGGAATGCCGACCGCAACTCCTCCCAAGGATGAATCCTGGTTCGATATCAGAGTCTGACCTGCAAGCAAAGGAATGGATGCCATTAGAGGAAGAGCCGCAATATCTTGGAAAAGTAAAATAACGAGACTCAATCGACCATAGGGAGTTTCAGTTTCTCTTCGGTCGGCCAGCAATTTTAAAACAATAGCCGTCGAACTTAAGGCCAAACAGGAGCCCATTACAAATGCAGAGCCGAAGGGTAACTTCAAAATAGCAACAAAAAAGAGAGTTCCAATACTAATGGTCACAGCCACTTGAAACAACCCTAACGTTAATAGCGGGCGAACCATTTTTTTTAATTGGGATAGCGAGATTTCAAGTCCGACCGAAAACATCAAAAAAACAATCCCTAATTCGGAGATACCTTGAGCATCCGGCATCGAATCAATCCATCGAAGCCCGGAGGGACCAATCAACAATCCCGTCAAAATAAATCCAATTACGGTCGGAATACGAGTTCGAGCAAAAAGAACAGAAACAGCTGTGATCGATACAACTGAAATAAAAAGAGAATGAAAAAGTTGAGAGTGAAACACGTTTTATGAAAGGACTAAGTCTTTTTAGGCTTTGAAGCCTCTTCAATCAGATCATCTCGTCGTTTTTTTAACTTGCTAAGTAACGTCATGAAATTGCCTTCTTTTAAAAATGCATCAATTTGTTCACTGATGTTAGTAGAGTACCGTACCTCCTCATATGAAATATCGTAAATAAACCAATCATTACCTTTTTTGGAAAAGTAATACTCAAGCTCAAAAGGCTCCCCTTTGACAAAAAACTTTGTCGGAACTTTGGCAGAATCCCCTTGAACTTCAATCTTTTCAAATTTGTAGTTAGTGTTCGTTTCCCAGAATTTGTCTAATCGAGTGAAAGCAGTTCGAATCACGACGTCTTTAAGAAGATTACGAAACTCTTCAAAATTTTTTCCGGAATTTTTTTTGACTAATTTGGCTCCAAGACACAGTTTAGCAATCTTTTCCCAATCCATTGCCTTCTCGATAGTATCTCGAGATTTTTGTTTTTCGGGACCTTCCAAATTTACTTTTTTGGAGGCCTCAAATAAAGATTCAAGCCTTGTCGTGATATCCTTAGTAGATCTATTTTCTTCAGCCCTCAAGGAAAGGGAAAAAGTAGAAACCATCCAAAAGCCTAAAACAAATAGTAAAGATATTATTTTCATAGTTGGGTATCATACCGAAAAGTAGAGTAAACTCAACTTGGAATCACTTCGCGAACCGACATAAGAACATCCTGAATGGAGATATGCCTTAGACAGACTTGGTAGCCGTATTTTTTATGGCAATAGGCCTTCTCACAGGGATGACAGGGAACATCGAAGGGTGTTTGCTTTAGGACGTTGGGACCTAATGGTCGAATATAGTTAGGATCTCCGGGACCAAAGAGCACAAGAGTTGGAACACAGGCCAAAGTTCCGGCTAAATGTGCAATTCCAGAGTCATTGGCAATCACCAAAGCGCTTCTGCGACACCACTCTATCAATTGAGATAGCGTAGTTTTCTCTATCCCATCCCTCACGTTTCTGAGTCCTTCTTCTTGAATTTCTTGATGCCAATGGGCTTCCGATTTCCCTCCTACCCATCGAATCTCGTAATCCGGATATTGAGAGGAAAGAGCCCTAACCAATGTCTTGAAATAGGGCCAGACTCTTAAGCCAATTGAGGCTCCAGGGGCCACCAAAATCAGTTTAGACGGTTGAGAATCTTTTTGCTCGATATCAAGTTCTAAACTCCAAGTCTTTCCCGTTAAAAAGTTTATCAACTCTAAATAAAGTTCTGTTTTGTGCTTCCCCGATTTGATCCCTTTCCAACTTAAGCTATCAGTCCAAAAGATCTGACTCCCCCCTTGGGAGAAGCCCACTCGAATCGGAATTCGGGCTGCATATAAAAGAGCAGAACTTGAAAGACTCGAAGTTAGAGAAACGGCAAATTCATATTTTTCGCTAGCCAAATCTGATGCTAGCTCAAAAAATCGGCGCCCCCCCCTTTTTGCCTCTTGCTTTAAAACTCTCTTTTTTACACAAAAATCGGAATCCTCAAAAGTCGACAAAGCTTCGCTTGCTAGAAAATGGATCGAGTGATGAGGATAGGCTTTTTTAAGTGCTCGATAAAATGGCCGTGCCATCACATGGTCCCCAATCCAATTGGGGGTTCGAACGAGAATTTTAGCGGGGGAGCTCACTTTTTTACATATAGAATAAGCCTCTTTGAGTGTCAGGTCATTTTTTACCTACTTTTAAGCTAAAAATGGCTGACACGGTGGCTATTTTGAATAAGAATCCCTTTATGAGATTCGAAGAAACGCATGTTTTTCCGCTAACAATCGATTTTGATTTGCTCGATGCAGGCAATATCGTTCATCACCCTAACTATTTGGTACTTTGTGAAAGGGCCAGGGCTCGAGCGCTTGATGATATCGATTACCCATATACGGAAATGCTGAAAGATGGAATGTCCTTTGCCCTTACAGATACTCAATCTAAGTACATAAAACCGGCTCTACTTGGTGAAAAACTTTCAGTTCTTACTCGATGCCTTAAATTTTCAAGGGCCACTGTTACTCTCGAACAACAGTTAGTCGGTTTATCGCCAAACTACAGAACGTTTTCTGGCTATCTTCAAGAATTGCCTGAGGGTTTTATTCAAACTCCCTATTTCTGGATCGAAATGCGCTTAGTTTATGTCAAACTCAACCCCATTAAGGCGCAACCGATTCCTGAAACTCTGATAAACAAACTTAATTTAAAACAACTATGAGCGAATTCTCGATTATTTCTGCGAGAAATCGAGCTTTAGGTATTTTTATTTCAATGTCCTTGGGAGCAACTCTTGCTTTCTCACTGTTGCCGTCTATTCACTCCTTTTATCAATTAGTCAGTTCTTGGATTTCCCTTCCACTAATCGCACACAACAAACTTCTCGAAATGAGTTTCTTCCCTTTTGTTTGCGCTTTTTTTTACTTATCACTTCCCAAACGAGTTCGAATACTTTGCGAACCCTCCACGGCTTGCTTAAAGGTCCTACCCACTTTCTGTGTTCCACTGTTGATTGCTTTTGTCTTTGGTTGGATTCAAGGAAATTATTTTTCAGCAAAGATTGAAAATCCCACTCAAGACCTCTTTTGGTTTTTACTCTGCATTCCTCTTGGCGAAGAGCTCTTATTTAGAGGTTGGCTCTGGGGCCTTTTTACTGCGCTATTCAAAGGAGTCTTTTTTACGCTTACCAACCCTCTGCCTTCACAATTAGTTTTTACAAGTCTTGTGTTTTCTCTTTGGCATCTCCAAAATATTCACCATGTCTCATGGCCATTTCTATTGTTTCAATTGCTGTACACACTTTTGACAGGTCTTTGGCTGGGGTATCTTCGCTGGAGAACAAATAAAATTCTTGTCCCAACACTGGCTCACGCTCTGATAAATTTAACTGCCAGTTTACCCATGCTCTTATGATAAAATTAGGGTGTGAAAAAGAATCAAGGACAAGCAGTTGTCGAATATATGATGCTTGTGGTTATGATTGCTGTAACCATCGCAGTTGCTATTCGCAATTCTAATCTCCAAATTTATTTAATGTGGACTGGGCTAGCCAGACAGGTCGCTAAACCCTGTCCCAATTGTGACAGCCCTCCAGCTCCCGATGTGAGTAAATAACCTTGAAAACTTAATACCTGCACCCTTTGAGTGGGCTTTTTAAGAGGCTGGTCCGAACTATTTTTTCCTAAATTGCAAAGACTTAAAGAGGACCTGGGTTATAAGATTTGATAAGTTTTCTTGGAGTTTCATTTGATAATTCACCTCATCGTCAAACGGCCGATAAATTGCGCGCCTTAAACCAACTTGATGGCCGTTTGAACCTCTTAAAAAGCCTACTCAAAGGGAGCAGGTATCTTTGAGTGGGCTTTTTAAGAGGCTGGTCCGAACTATTTTTTCCTAAATTGCAAAGACTTAAAGAGGACCTGGATTAGAAAACTTATCAATTCAACGTCTGGCGAGCAGTCTAACCGCCTCATAAATTTTCTTTGGTAACTGCTCAAAGTTTTCAACTTCCAAACAGAGTCCATTTCCATGAGTTGCCATGGCTTGAGAGGACTCTAAGTGACTGCCGGGACCATGAAGATGTAAGACAATTAAAAAATCAAATTTCTTGGCTATCTCTATGGGATTATCTCCCTCGGTAGAACGACCATCGGTCGCAATTAGACCGATCCTTCGCTTCCCGGCAGCAAAGTGCTTAAATTGACTTAACCCTTCTTCCAATCCCATCGCAATATTGGTGAAACCTCGGGGTTGAGACTTTAAAAATTTAAGAACCGTCGATTGAATCGGCTCTTCCACCGAAAGCTTTTTGATGATTTGAGGTTTAGAAGAGAACACAATCACTGAGGCGTCTCTTGATTGAATCTCAAACAACAAAACCGCTACTGCAATACTGGCAAGTAAGTGCTTATCCCCCGACATTGAGGAACTCGCATCAATCATAGCCACGCAGGTAAAAGGCTTTTCCTGAGTCATTTCGACAAGAAGTGTTTCGGGAGTAACTTCCTCTAAAATGGGAGTCTCTTCAAGAGTATCCTCCAAAACAATCTCTCCAAAGGGGGCTCTTACAAACGATTCCTTTTTAGTGATTTGGGGTCTTGAAGGATGAGCTATAACTCGTTTGGCATGATCCAAAACCAATGAAACCAACTTTCGGTCTGACTCTTCATTCGATTGAGTTTGCCCTCCCCGTTGATAATAGAGTTGGCGCATGAGATGGGTCTTAACATCCCCGATTCCCCCTTCCATATCCTGGAATTCCTGCTGTTCTGCCAATTCCGGCGGAAAAAAAACGGGGGCCACGGTCAGGGCCGGTCCCTCAAATCGACTTTTAGGGCTTAATTCTTTTTTTTTTCGACTAAGTGGGGAAATTCATTCAGCGAAATTAAATTTAAAATTAACTCTCTCAAATCCTCTTCACTCGAGATAGGTTCAATCCGACTGGGAAGCGCCATCAGTGCCGCCACTTCAAATTCCAAACCGATTTCTAATAGCTTCGCCATAGCTAGAGCAGCTCTAATACTTGCCCCTCGTTTGATCTGAGTGTGGTTTCTAGTAGCTCTAATTAGATCTACTAATCTCTCTAAAACATTACCCTTAAGCTTGGATGAAACCTCCTGCTTGAGTATCAACAACTCTTGCTCTCGAGATTGATAATCTAATTGGATCATTTCAAACCGGTCTAATAAAGCTTCAGAAAGCGCATGAGTCGCTGTGAATTCTCTGGGGTTCTGCGTAGCAATCACGCAAAAACCCGGTTTTGCTTCGAGTTCTCCCAATTTAGGCATCGTAATTCTTCTTTCATCCATAGCAGGTAAAAGAATATTTTGAACGGCTTCCGGCATCCGATTTAGCTCATTAATAAACAAAACTTTACCCTGTCTCATCGCCGTGACTAACGGTCCCTCAATAAAAGAATCTTTCGAATAGCCTTTTTTTAGCACTATAGGAGGGTCAAACCATCCTGTAAGTTTTTGTTCGGTATATCGAGTGTCTCCATCAATTCGTTCAAATTTTTTCTTAAGATCAAGTAGACCCTGTTGAACAAGAAAAGTTTTTCCAACCCCCACAGGGCCTTCAATCAAAATGTTACGATTTAGACCCATGACTTTTTTGAGTTGTAACAACTCGATCTCTCGTCCGATTATTTTTGACTTACTTACCACTTTTTTTCTTTCCTATTGCTGGTTGTGTTTCGGTTTTATCAAGCCGCTCAATCATCTGCTCATAGATAAAGTTTGCCACATCACTAGGCCTTGCTCCAATAGTAAATCCAGCATCAAAGCCTACTTCCAAGGCCATTTTATGAGTAACTCTAGGCCCCCCGGCAATGAGTATGAACTTTTCCTCAAGTCCTCGCTTCTTTAGCCTAACGATTAGATCCCTCATATCTGAAATATGAATATCTTTCTGAGAGACCACTTTTGAGAGAAGAATCGCATCAGCCTTCTCCTTGATGGCTCTTTCAATAAGCTCTTCGGTCGGAACCTGGCTACCCATATTGACCGTTCGAAAGCCTTTATAGCGTTCAAGCCCAATATCACCGTCAAAACCCTTCATGTTAAGAATAGCATCTAATCCCACTGTATGGGCATCATATCCTGTGCAAGCCCCAACCACACGAATGGGCCTCTTTACATTGGCTAAAATCAGTCGATCTATCTCTTTGTAACTTCGTTTCTCCCCACCTAAATCGGGCACTTCGAGCTTGGCGTAATCGACACCTTTTTCAGTTCTGGCAAAAACAACAAAGAGAGAATAATTCACCCCGATTTTAGACATATGGGCAATCTTGACATCAAAAAAGCCCCAATTACGAACCATCTGTGTAGCTGCTTCACGAGCTTTAGCCGAAGGCTCCACAGGCAAAGTGAAACTAAGTTGGAAAGCTCCGTCTTCCGTCGTATCCCCATAAGGCAATAAATTATTGAAGTTGATCTTCCCCACTAGATCTTACTCCCCATAAGTTCAAAAAACGGATTCAGATACCGACCTCGCTCGACTTGAAACACTCCATCGGCCCCTTTACCTCCATCGATGGTACGACTGACATCAGCAAAAGTGCGTTTTTCAATGGCCTTATAGATTCCCATATCATCGATTTTTTCTAAAAGTTTAACCGCGTCGTCTAAAACTTTTTGGGCAAACTTGGCAATAACACCATCCGAACGGTAGCCGAATTCATCTCCTAGCCCTACCGCCCCCCCAACCACATAATTGGCGTTTCGAATACTCACACTTCTATCCTGTAAAAATGGCGTGTGAACCGCTTCGGTCAACATTCCAAGTAGGATAACTCCCTGATTAGTCATCGATCCAATCAAATTAAAGATAGTATCGATCGCATGACTTGTAAAAATATCCCCCGATTTGTATTTCGTGTTGCACATATATTTCAAAGGAGCTTCGGGGAAAATTTGTCGAGTCATTTGAGCACGAGCGATTTCCATGAGGATGACCTTTTCATAGTTCGGATCCATTTCCATCGCATGACCAATCGACATTTGGTTTTTCGCCATTCCTGCATTTAAAGCCGCAACTTCATTAATAAACTGAGACGCTAGAACTTGGTCTCCACTCTCTGCGGCATCTGTCGTCTTCATGTAGTTATCTTCACCCGTCATGATCCAAATTCCACTCTTCGAACAAATGAGTCGTGAAAAGTGCTGATCGATGAGGGTTCTTCTCATGTTGATATCTCTAAAGAGAATTCCATACATTGCATCATTAAGCAGGCAATCCAACCCCTCCAACGCCCCCAGAGCTGCAATCTCCGACATGCAAAGACCGGAACAATAGTTGGTCAGTCGAATGTATCGATTCACTTCCTTGCCGACTTCATCTAAAGCTTGTCTCATGACCCTAAAATTGGCTTGGGTCGCATAGGTTCCACCAAACCCTTCGGTCGTTGTTCCTTGGGGAACATAATCCAAAAGAGATTGGGCAGTACTTCGAATTACGGCTATCACATCAGCGCCATCTAAAACCGCGCTTTTGGCTTGGGTGACATCCTCAAAAATATTTCCCGTGGCCACAATCACATACTTGAGTGGTCTTTTTTCTTTAACAGGATCCTTTAGTTTTTTAGCTGTTTGGTTTCTGTCTTTTCGAGACTGAATGAGTTTTTGAAAAGACTCTTTAGCTAATCTTTGGGCTAAACTTTTTACCTGTTTGGGATCTTGCGGCGCCAAAGTCCCCACATCTACTTCGAGAGCCATGACCCGCTCTTGAAGCTTGGGGATATCGTTTTTCGTCGCTATTATCGCATTCGCAATCCAATATAAAGCCCCTTCATGCAAACGATCGTGGGCTTTCACTTGATCGGTAATTAAATTGGCGACAGGGAAGAGTAGCCCCTGCTCATTCGGGACAGCTTCATTAAAGCCCAATAAACGAAGTACGGCCCTTTCGGTTCCCACGGTTGAGTTCGTTTTAACGAGGTCGGCGACTTGGGCGCCTATTGATTTAGCAATTTGACGACACCGGGCAATTTTCTTAGCTGAAAGTGGTATTGTTGAAGCATATCCCATAAGGGCCTGATTCTGCCTATAGAGTTAAGACTTTTCAAGCGAACTCTTAAAAGCCACGACGAACAAATTCTCGAATAACCGACTGCTCGCTTTGAGATAACCCATGGAACTGGATTCCCATTCCACGCTTACTTTGCGAGTTAGAGACCCAACGAACTTCCCCTTCGACTTTGATCACTGAAACACTTAAGGGAATGGGTAATAGAATATAGACAAAAACTTTTTCAGCTACACCACCAAGCTGAGAGGTCTCTAAAAAACATCCCCCTTCAGAGATATTTCTCATCGTCGGATAGTCCCAATGGTTTTCTCGCTGAATCACCAAAGGCAAAAAGGTCTCAAATCTAGGTTTGGTTCTCCACCATCGCATTTTCGGATCAAAGTAAAGGTGACGAACCCTCGGATTGATAAAATAACTCAGACTTAGTAAGTAAATTCCTAAGTGGGAGAGAAGGCTCCAGGCTTGCCCTCTCGTGCTGTAATAGAGATTTAGATCTTGAATCCCCCAAAGGGCTATCATCGACACCAAAGTGTACCAACCCACTTTAGTGACTTTAATCAGTCCAAAAATAAGGAAAAGGGGAAGCAGAACAAAAAAAAGAGCTTCAACCCAACGAAAGGGTTGACCGGAACTCAAACGAATAGTCCACTCCACAGGAAAGTATAAAAACAATAAGGAACAGAGAAACAGAAGGAAGGGCCTTTTTCTCATAAGTACATTATAACCAAATTAAACAGTTAAACGGGAAGGGAATGAAAAGTGGGGATTAGGCGGCTGTTTTTTCTTCGTCATCATCTTCTTCTGAGGCTTTTCCCTGGGAAAGGGGGCTCGGATTGAACCGATACCCCTCCCCATAAATAGATTCGATGTGACCTTTGAAAGGTCCTAGTTTCTTACGAATGGTTCGAATGTGAGAATCAACAACACGATCACTCACAAAAGTCTCTCCCCAAACACTGCTTAGGATTTTGTCCCTAGCTAAAACTCGATCGGGATGTCGAATAAAGAAGGATAGAAGCTTAAACTCAAGAGCTGAAAAGCCCACTTCTTTATCACTTAAAAATACCCGATGCCCCACAAAATCCACTTTTAAGCCTTGAAATTCAAAACTAGGTAGATTTTCGCGGGATGCTCTACTTTGCTTAATTCGAGTTTTAATTCGAGCAATCAATTCCTCTGCTTCAAATGGTTTTTGTACATAATCATCGGCTCCAAGATCAAATCCCATCTTTTTCGCATTGGTGTCACTTCGAGATGAAAGAAAAATAACAGGAATTTTTTGCGTATCTTTTTGAGCGCGAAGACGATGACAGACTTCAAAACCATCGACCTCTCCCAAACTAATATCGAGAAGAATCAAATCCGGTCGCTGTTCCTTAGCTAAATCAACACCAAGGTTGCCGTTATCGGCCACAATGACGCGGTATTCCTTCCCAAGAGAAGTTTGGATGAGGAACTGATAATCTTTATTATCTTCAATCACTAGAATTTTTTCCATAGGTCTCCTCTCCAACTACCGTTTCGGAAAAATGACAAAAATGTTTGAGCATTTTTGG
The DNA here is from genome assembly GCA_016875135.1 of Deltaproteobacteria bacterium. Classification (GTDB taxonomy): domain Bacteria; phylum Bdellovibrionota; class FAC87; order UBA2466; family UBA2466; genus UBA2466. The sequence continues at coordinate 1,395 of VGSE01000012.1, read as the reverse complement.
GGAATTTTTCAAAATAGAACCTCAATTGACAGAGACGGAGTAATCGCAGCGCGTTGAGCGTCGTTTAAGCGGAAAATTTACACTCTGAATGTTTCGATCGCCATTGGCTCGTGCCCAACGGCTGAGGATTAGCCTTTGAAATTGCTATCCATTAAAGAACGACAAACCTGAAGTTTGTGGAACGGTTATTAAGGTTAAAGAAAACTTTTGTATTTTAAAGTTAAAAAAAGAAACCAACCTAGCACCCTTTTAATCCTTATTGACTATAGGTTATCGATTTAAACTGAATCAGCAATTTGTCATTGGGGTTGCGGGAGGAGTTCAATATCTCAAGGATCCAAAATTTGTGGGACTTGATCTTAATGGAACGGGATTTCAGCCTTTGGGTCTTGCCGATTTTGGTGTCAATTTTTAAGGCACCTTTTGATTTATTTTGGTTTAAATCTCGGTAATTTAATTTCTTTTTTATTCCCTGCTTTGTTCTTCGAAAACTGTCTAAGTTTTGTCTTCTAAAATTATCTGATTTCAACTGGATATCGAATTTTTACGAACGGCGCAAAAAAGTTCGACATTTTTTTTGATGATAGAAATGTGATCTTTTCTTCATAATTGATAAGTCATTTTAGTGGTTTTCTAATCCATTGAAATAACTCTCTATTTTCTCAGGAGTTAAACTGTTTAAAACCCTTTCGACTGCTTAATTTGTATTCAGTTGTCATGTTAGTTGGCACATTTCTTGGATTCTTGGCTTATAGTGACTAACAAAATTTTCATTAACAATAGAGGTTCATATGAAACGTTATTATCTATTACTTATCTTAATTGGTCTTTCCAATTCAATGGTTCCTACACGAGCAGAGAATTATATTCAGGACCCAAGTGGAGATTATCAGTCAGTCGGTCCCACCTCACCAAACACTGAAGCGCCTCAAGCTCCAGTCAGTGAAGGTATCCAGTTCTTTGAAAGCGTTTTTGGACCTATCGACGACGTTTTGGCTGAAGCACAAAATTTAAAAGCATGTGAGGCATGTGAGAAGGCATTTGGAAATCCCCCAAATGAACCAAAAAAATCAAAGAAAAATAAAACCTGTAGATTTAATATACAGTGTCAAACTAGCTACTTCGTAAAAGGGGTAAAAACCAACGTCTTTTGTCAGTGTGGAAACCCGGATCCTAAAAACCCGGATCCTAATACAGACAAATGGTGTTTACCAGTTGCTGTTAACTGAAGCCATTGAAAGAAACCTCTTTAGAAGAGACAATTTAATAGCAAATCGCAGCGCGTTGAGTGTCGTTTAAGCGGAAAATTTATTACCTGCACCCTTTAATTGGGCTTTTTAAGAGGTTCAAACGGCCATGAAGTTGGTTTAAAGCGCGGAATTTATTGGCCGTTTG
>VGSE01000011.1 GCA_016875135.1 Deltaproteobacteria bacterium | reverse complement strand
GAGTCTTGTGTTCATCGGATCTGTTCTTTTAAGAAGACCCCGATGGATAAAAGCTCTACTCATTGCGGGGTTATGCTTAGGTGCTGCGGATGCAATCAATAGTTATGCTTTGAAGCCTGGTTTCGGGCGACTCCGACCTTGCCATCAGAAAACAGTTCAGTTGCGGACGGGAAGTTGTGGTAGTCAGTTTGGAATGCCTTCCAACCATGCAGCCAATGGAGCCGCTTTCTTGGTTGCACTTGGATTTTTTCTAACACCAGTCGCTACTGCGATAGCGGCTTTTGTAGTAGTCGCGGTTGGCTGGAGTCGTATTTATTTAGGTGTCCATTTTCCTTCGGACGTGTTGGCGGGGTTTTTGGTGGGGGGAATGGTGGGATGGTTTTTTGCTTGGGTTTTAATAAAAACAAGTGCTTACGTAGTAAGCTGTCACAAGGGCGAGGCGACTCTCTAAATTCTTTTGAAGTTAAAGCCTCTCGATACGGTACCTCTGAACCCGATAGCCACCCGAATTTTTAACTTGAAAACAAATAAGGTAACTAATAAACAGGAAATCACATCGGGGCTGGGAAGCCCCCCCGAAAGGTACTTTAAACTGCCCAATGTCTAGTGAATCTCTCATAAGTTTATTAACTCTGACAGCTCTCGAAATTGTTCTGGGTATTGATAACATCGTCTTTATATCCATATTGGCTGGAAAACTACCCAAAGAGAAACGAGACACGGCACGAAAAGCTGGGTTGATGGGAGCTCTTGCCAGTAGGCTAGCTTTGTTATCGGTGATGTCTTGGTTGGTAGGGTTAACGACCCCGTTGACTCAAGTGGGCTCTTTCGAAATTACCGGAAAGTCGCTTATTCTTTTCTTGGGGGGATTATTTCTTCTTTGGAAAGCCACCAAAGAAATTCATGGCAAACTTGAAGGAGAGGACTCTGTGGCCACTTCGGGTGGTGTTCGATCCACCTTAGCTGGTGTGATAGCCCAAATCATGCTTATCGACGTTGTTTTTTCTATCGATAGCGTGATAACAGCAGTTGGAATGAGTCAGAGTCTGGCCATTATGGTTATGGCTAACTTGATTGCTCTTATAATAATGCTTTTTGCGAGTGGTGCCATTTCAAACCTTGTTGAAAAACACCCGACGATTAAGATTTTGGCTTTGAGTTTCCTTTTAATGATCGGACTTGTTCTAGTTGGAGAAGGAGCAGGCTTTCACATTCCCAAAGGGTACGTTTACTTTGCGATGGGCTTTAGCGTTTTTGTTGAATTAATTAATATAAAAATTACCCATAAATCTAAGCCAGTGAAACTCCATAATGAGCCTCATTAGGGATTAGTTCCCTCAAAATGTAGGACTCTAGTGCTTAATCGATGTTCTTGTTCTTTTTGATGAGTGATCCAAATTAAAGCTCTGTCTTGAGAACTGTGGACCCAGTCCACGATCCCTTTTTCAAAAGCCGTTATTCTAAATGAATCAATCGAGGCCGTAGGCTCGTCTAGTAATAAGACGCTAGGCTCTAGGATTAAGGCGCGAATTAACGCTAGGATTTGAGCCTCTCCACCCGAAAGTAGTTTGGCCTGCTGGTTTAAAAAACTTTCACTAAGATTAAATTGTTTTAAAAAACCGAGAACCAATTCTGAATTGTATTTTTTCTCTTTTTGAGATTTGAAGGCAAATACCCTTTTAAAGTTGTCCTCTACAGTGCCCTCCGAGAGGCTTGGCTTTTGTGCGAGATACATTACTTGGCTTCGGAATTGAGGAATTTCATTTGGGGATAACTTTTTTCCATAAAAGTAGATCTCTCCTTCTTTTAACGGCTCAAGAAAGGCAATTGTTCTAAGAAGAACAGATTTTCCAACTCCTGAGGGGCCGGTTAGAACCAACCGTTCTTGTCGTTGAAGAGAGAATGAGAAAGAGCGGATTAAGGGAATTCCTTGGCGTTCAATTCGGCTAGAGAGATTTCGCACTTCTAAAATCGGGGTCATGATTTTTGCCCCACTTTCCAATATTCAAACTGGTGCCAAGAGTTGAAAAGTTTGCGATACCCTAAGAGTGCGACAATAAGTGTGCCCAGTAGCGTGCTTGTCGCAATAAGAAACATAATCACAATTTGGTATTTTACGGCTTCTAAAGGGTTGACCCCGGCTAAAAGCTGTCCGGTCATCATCCCGGGAAGGCTGACCACACCAGCTACAGTCATTGAGTTGATGATGGGTAAAGTTCCAGTCCTGATGGCAGTGATAAAACTCGGTCTGGCAGCTTCCCAAGAGGTTGCTCCTAAACAAAGGTCCGCCTCTACTTGATCTCTTTTTGAAAAAAGTTCTTCTGTAAACCGCTCTACGGCGAGGCTAATTCCATTTAAAGAATTTCCTAAGATCATTCCAAGAAGCGGAATCACATATTGAGGATCGGACCACGTAGAAATTCTAAAAATTAATGTTGATGCAAAGGTTAGTAGCACCCAGGAACTTAGACCAATTCCAAGGACACTATTAAAAAAAATTCCAGGAAAAGGGCGAGCCGATCTTTCAGTTGAAGTCCAAGCCGCAACACCGGTCATAGCCACCATCATTGCGAGCACAAGAACCAAGGATTGGGTTTTAAAGATCCACTGAAGCAAAAAACCCATCCCAAAAAGCTGAAAAGCAGTTCGTAAACCAGCGATATAAATCGACTTAGTGATTTTAAGCCGCAGATAAAGGCCCAATAATCCGCTTAAAAAAATTAGAGACCCAGCTGATGCGACTTGGCCGAAAGAAAGAGAGATATAATTGGGGATCATAGGTTTTTTATACCATGTAGGACTAACTCGGTGTACATAAGACATTACAGGTTTTAATTTTTTGTTTTTAAGCCGGGGGGCTTTTTAATGAAAGTAAACATACTTTTAAATAGGTTTGGGGTCTATTTCGGTTTGATTATGGTCCTTTGTGGTCAAGCCGAGGCCGGGAAAAAACTTATTCTGTTTGGTGGGGGCGGGTACACACCTAAAGCAGTGGCTAAATTTGTCGATTTGGCGGGGGGCAAAAATGCCAAAATTTTAATTCTCCCTTGGGCAACCTCGCAGCCTGAATCAGAGTTTTATCACCTTAAAGAAGTTTTTGAAGCTCATTCTCCTTCAAAATTATTACGCGGACTTTCTCCTGACGAAAAATCCTACAGCAAGGCCGAGTTAATTTTGCAAATAGAGTCTGTCACTGGTGTTTTTTTTCCGGGAGGGAATCAAGTCGACTTGATGAAAAGAATCAATTTCGATCTAGAGATTCGAGAAATGTTGCTACGAGCTTACCATAATGGTGTTGTCTTTGGGGGCTACAGTGCCGGAACGGCGATTGCTTCTAAAACCATGATCACAGGGCTAGGAGACTTTACGGTTATCGATCCCTCTAAAGTAGAAGTGGCTGAGGGTTTGGGTTTAGTGACAAGGTTTGTCGTGGATCAACATTTCATTGCTCGTCAGAGACAAAATAGACTTTTATCAGTTCTTCAGAAGTCAAAAGAGAACTTAGGCATTGGGATTGATGAAGACACGGCACTAGTTTTAGAGGATGAGCAGCGAGGATTTGTTTTAGGAAGGTCCTATATCACGGTTTTTCAACGTAAAAAATCTTCAAAGAACTTTGAAGTTTCTTTGCTAAAAGAAGGGGACAGTCTAATTATTCCTTAGTGGCAGCTATAAAAACGGAAGTTCCAAACGGAAAGGGCAGCCAGCTTGCCAACTTACTCTCGCACTGAGCGGCGAAAATGAGAGCTTTGTTTAATCGTGCAGACACTTTTGGGTACTCCAACTTTTCTTGAGTTTTCGAGCTTAAAAACCGATAGGGGGCTGCCGGAAAAAGAAAAGACCAACCATAAGAGGCCGAGGTTATTTTAAATCCTGCCGATTCCAATTTTTGAATGAGATCCCGTTTGCTATATCGACGATGATGACCTAGGGATTTATCCCAAGCCGAGTAGAGAAACTGATGAGCAGGAACGGAAAGAACCAATAGACCACCCGGTTTAAGGCAGGAATAGATCTCCTTCAGAAATTTTTGATCATCTTTTAAATGTTCGATCACATCCATACAGGTGATTAGATTGGGTTTGACCGGTAACTGAAAAGGGGCCTCTAAATCCATTGCGAGAGTTTGAATTTTGGCATGGGTCGAAATTCTTTTAAGAGCCTCCGGATTATTATCAACCAATAAGGAACACTTCGTAGGAAAACTTGAATGTATGGCTGTTCCAAAACCACCGGTTCCACAGCCAAGATCCACATAATAGATTGCCTCGGTGAAAGCATTGGCTTCAAGCCAGCGCGTAATAAAACGCTTGGTCCAAAGAAGACGACCCTCGTACCACCAATAACCAGTTTCAATCTGTTTTAAAGAATCAAAGTGGTAATCGGGAATAGATCCTAATGCGTTCTCAACCATGAGAGGTCACCTAGTTTTCTTGCAGTTGATGTTTTTGCAAGGCATCCAAAGCTATTCCACCCGTAACATCCCCAATCACATTGTTGACGGAACGTAATCTCGCTAAGACCCAATCGACCGTCATGAGGACAGGCAAGACTTCAATAGGAAGCCCGACACTTGATAATACCAAGGATAGGGAAATCATGCCAGCATCAGGAACTCCTGCAACTCCCACTGTGGCAACTAAACAGATTAACGCTAACAGTAATTGTTGTCCCAGAGCCAACTTCCAGCCAAAAGCCTGTGCAACGAATAGAACGGCCACGACTTCATATAAAAGTATTCCATCATTATTTAAGTTAGTTCCAATACAGGCTGCAAGTCGGGCTGATCCTTCTGAAACTTTAAGGTTCTTTAAGGTATTCAGCGTTAGAGGAAGTGTGGCTAAACTGCTGTTGATTCCAAACGAGTAGACAATGGGCTCTTTGAGTTCCTTCCAAAAGCTTTTTAGACTTTTGCCGGCGACCCATTTGACCCAGGATTGGTAAACAAGCAAGACCTGCAAAAACATTCCCCCTGCACAAGCTGCAAGGTAGGCGGCCAGTCCCTTCACGGCACCAAAACCTTGAACCCCAATGACTTTTGCCATTGCAGCAAAAACAGCTAAGGGCGTTAAATGCACCAAAACTCCAATGGCTCTGTATAAAAGTTGTAAAAGCTTTTGGTCCCACTTTTGAAAATAGTTTTGAATGGTTAAAAACCGACTTCCCAGAATCAATTTTAAAAGAGTGAAAATTGATCCCATAACAACGGCGATGATGATTGCGGCTGTGGTACCTGTGAAAAAGCTTGCCCCTTCTTTGTTTGAAAAATGCTCTGTCCAATGCAAATCCGGATTGAATGTTTTAGGAAGAGACGCATGGGATTTTAATTCGGGATCTAAAACCATAAAAGTTCCAGGCCGAAAGTAATTAGAAATAGCTAAGGCAATAGCGATGGCACAGCAGGCATTAAAGGCACATACGAGAATAAGCCAAAAAAATCCCTTTCCCTTGAGCTCAACACTGACAAAGGCGTCGAAAATAGCAAGAAAAAGAAGAGGGGTAGCTACGGCTTTTATAATTTCAATAATATATTTAGCGATGATTCCTAGGCCGGAAGTTTGAGGCCCGAGCCATAGGCCTACTACCACGCCTAAAAGCATAGCGAGTATGGTTTGCAAATATATCGGCCATCTAAGTATATTCATGAAAAAGATTTCTAATCGCGATAATCTTAAACATGAAAAGAAACGACGGCAATCAAACTTGAAATAACTTTATCGCTTGGATTGCAAATACTGCAGAAGAGCCGATTTTTCTTCAGCCGATAAAGAACCTTCTCGCGGCATGTTTCCGCTGTTGACTTCTACTATCGACTTCTGGGCTGAAATTGAGTCTAAAAGGGTTAGGTTGGGGGGACCTGAAGCCCCGCTGTGACACCTTAAGCATTTGCTTCTAAAGATAGCTTCACCACTGCCGCCGCCGGAACCGGGGGCTCCAAGCGAAAGGCTTCCCGTGTTAATTCCTGATGGGCCCACAGGCCTGCCGGCAAGACAAGCAGAAATGTATTCGAAAATTTTACTCTGAGGTTTTGGTTGAGATATGCTTCTTTGCCCGGTACTCGAGGCATCACCTTGATGGTCTTCAGCCCGAGTATTAACGGGTGAACTAAGCACAACAACTACGACAGAAAACAGCAAAAATTTCATCATCCACTTTTCCTCAGAAGAAATAGGTGCAATTGAAATGCCTAAAAATGAGTGATCAGGTGCATGCTTTAAGGATACGGTGGTTGGGCTGAACTATCACTGTGTTCATTAAGTGGACGTTATATATTTTTTTTTAGAGGAACTTTTTTGACCGAGAAATGACAAAAAATGTAGACGTCTGTGTAAAAGATCTTCTGATCGATGAAGGCTTACCGGCTTCGCTTCGTCAGGGTCTTAAAAACTTCCAGGGGATCCGGGGGGCGTTTTTCTAAGAAGTACCAAATCTTTTAGAGATTTTGCGAGGAGCAACCGAGAACTTCGAGAAGTGAGGTTGGGGAACAGACGGTACATTTTAAGTAACGCTTTACCATTGAGAGTGGGGAAAATCTCCTCTCGATTGAGAAGTATTCCATTCAACATTTCATCGGCTACATTCTCCGGTGTAGATAGAAGAGAGGACAACCAGTTGGGAAACCCCGCTTGGGTTCCTCGCTCAATCATCTGAGTGTCGACAAATCCTGGGGAGACGAGCAATAGTTTGATAGGGGAGTCCTTCAGTTTCATTTCCTGACGAAGAGCTCTGGTAAAGCCAACGACCGCGTGTTTGCTTGCCGAATAAGCTGTGAGGTAGGGGGCACTAATATGGCCCGCTACGGAAGCTACATTGACTATCGTTCCCTGGCCCAGCCTCTCCATATGTTCGAGGGCCAGTCGGGTGCCGATCACAGCACCGTTTAAGTTGATTTTGAGAGTGTGGTCGAAATCCGCTAAAGATTTTTCCATAAAATCACCCAACCCTGAAATACCTGCATTGTTAATCCAAAAGTGGAGTGCAGGAGTCCTCTGGGTAATTTCAGCTAAAGCGGACTTCATGTCTTCATATTGGCTTACATCTGCTCGTAGGGTTTGAATGGGTTCTGAATATTTTTCTGCCTCTTTTTCAAGAGCGGTTAGTCCCGCTTTGTTGAGGTCTAATCCCCACACCGTAGCCCCCCGTCGCAAAAAGCTTTGGGTAAGCGCCTTACCAATTCCGTTGGCCGCGCCGGTGATAACAACCACTTTGCCTGTTAAATTCTTCATAGAAACTTATTTCCGTATTGGGGGTTAGTCTCAAGCCATTTTACTCTATGGGGCTCTACTAGCAAAATTTCTTCGAATTTTGCGCCAAAGGATTGGGTACCAATATGGGGTTCAATCGCCCAGAGACCGACAAGATCTCCCTCGTGATTGGCGTTCAACAGTTGACCAAAGATTCCCCTTGATGAGAGGCTCCAAAAAGATTGCCAACCAAAATTTAGGAAATGAAGTTTCCCTAACCATTCGTTAGTTTCGTGAACCCGGTGCCCTAAAACCGCGAAGGGATATTTTTGATGAATATTTTCGTATCCGGCATCGGCTATTTTTTTATGAATCGCCTGCCAGAGGCTGCCGCCGTTACGATTGCCTTTGAACAGTTTGGGAATTTCTATTCTTAGCTCATTAAGAAACGTCTTTGCTTTTTCCAAATCAGTGTTTCTTCCAAGAGATGAGGTAAAGCCGATGTCGGACACATACCCGTGGTAAATAGGAGCCGCATCTAAAATATAGACTTCGCCTGGTAATAGAACTCTTTTTGAGGGGCTATATTGCCCATAATGACGAATTCCTTTGAAACGAGTTCTTTCCCCGAACCAAGCAAACGGAAGGTGGAAAAATGCTTGAACTCCGGAGTCCATGAGTGATGTTTTTAAAAGTTTAGCCGCTTGACTCTCCGTCCATCCCTCTTGGATCATTTGCCCAACCTCATAAGCGGCTTTTTGAGTAAGCCGTTGGCACCGGAGATATCCTTCAACGGCTTCATGGCTAGGACAAACATTCACTCGAGGTGAAATTAACTCAAGCCCCGGAATTGATGAAACTTTAGAAAGTTTTTTCAGTAGCTCCGGCATGGCTCTCTCCTAATTGGCAAAAATTCTCTATCAGTGGATTTACTACTTCTGGACACTCTCTGAAAATCCAGTGGCCCCCTTGCAAAATTCTGATGGTTAACTTTTCAGCGTATGGTTCAATCTCATCGAGTGTAGGGGCTAAGAGAAAGGGGTCACTGTTTCCCCAGATCACGAGTGTAGGAGTTTTGATCCGGGGCGATGGTTGTCTTAAAGAACTTAAGGCCTCCTTAGCAAAGGCACGGTACTGTCTCAGCGTGGCTACAGGGAAAGGGTAGTTAGAATCAATTTTGGGAAACTTTTTAGTTGTAAGGCCCCCGAGTCGATATGCCCAGGGTAAAAGCCGTTTTGAAAACTTTCCCACCCATTTCTCAGAAACGTTAGGAATCAAAAATGGGAAGATGTACCAGGAGTTGAACCATTGCCGAGGCCTGGATTTTAGGCGACTAGCCATTTGTTCAATCGACAAGCTGTTAATGATAATAAGTTGAGAAAGCTTGGGACCTAGATAAGTAGCTAGTCTCCATGCAATAGCTCCTCCCAAATCATGCCCCACGACAGTTACCTTTTTTTTGTTTTTTGGGTCGACTATTTTTAAGATCTCTAGAAGGTCAAGGCATATCGATTGACTGGAAAATCTCTGTAAATCTTCCCCTGGTTCCGAAGCGAAAGTCCCTCGGGCATAAGGGCAAACGACATGGTACTTTGCAGAAAAATACTTTATCTGTTCCGACCACACTCTGGGATTATCAGGATACCCATGAAGAAAGAGTATGATTTGCGGTTTCCCCTTTCCCGCTTCAAGCCAAGTGGTGTTTAGATTTCGCAAGAAAGCATGTTTTGTTTCAATTACCATGGCGCACCTCTTGGTCACTAAAGGCAAGTTTTACCGATGTGGAGGAGGAAGTTGGTGCTGGAAATGGGAATGAAAAAGCCTTCTGCTCTTTCGCCATTTCGCAGGTTTTTTTATGGTTGCGACCATTGATTACCAAGCTGATGTAAGGGGCCGAAACGAAAAGTTTCTTTGCTAGCTCTCTAGGCCCTAAGGCCTTAAATAAGGGTTCGCAACTCGCAATGACTTCAAAAAAAGGATGTTTATTTTTAATTTCCTTGGCTGCAAAAACTTTGCTCAGTTCTGCGATGACCCAACTTGTTGAAAAAAACTGCCCTAAAGCCCTGTCCGTTTTTGAGAAGAATAGGTCGCTTAATGAGGGGTTTCTTTCTCGAATCACCTCCAGCATGAGAAAGGCATAATTGTGATGCCTAGATTCTTCTTCCATATGTCGAAGATGAACTTCATGGAAGAGAGGATCTATATCTTTTTTAAAAGGACTTAAATCTTTGTAGATATCAATCGAGACCTCTTCCACAGCTGCGACGACCCACCAGAAGGCGTGCCCTCCCCATTTCGCATTTTGGGAAATAGCTTTTAGAAAAAGTGAACCATAGGCTTTAGGGAGTAAACGAACCAGGTCGGAAACATCGATTCCCGTTGATTTGCAAAACTCTAAGTTATAACGATTAAAGGCTCGGGAGTGTTTTTTTTCTTCTTCGAAAAAAAGTTCTCCGAGCTCGACGAGTTCTGGCCCAACAGGATAGCTCCGTAGAATTTGACTCCAACAATTAAATCTAAGCTTGGTAGTGACATCTTCTAATTCAGCGATCGTGGAGTTAACAATCAAACCCAAAAGCTGAGAGATCGCGAGCTGTTGTTCTAAACTGGCACCCGGAAAAGCAATCGCATCAGAATCGATAGGAAGCAGATAAGAGGCGGAGTTCACCCCTTGTTTCCAAGAGATTTCTCTTTCCAGATCCCAAGCATATTTCTTCTGTCGTTTAATTTGGAGTGCTAGGGCCTGCGGATCATATAGCACTTTAGTAAACATAGACTTGGCTTATAAGGTTACCTTAAGGATACTCTCTTTTATCTCCCCTGAACAAGGGTTAAGAAATAGTCGATAATTTGCGTTCCAAAATCAAGGGTTTGAGCAGGAACATTATGTCGATCACCCATGTTTTTCAAAAAAAGCGGGGTGGATTCGGGATGAGATTGAAAAGTCCAAATAGGAAGCTGGTTGTGTGCTAGCCCTTCTATTTTAACTTCCGGACTTGAAGCGATGACCTGCATAGAGTTTGGACACCCAATGACACCTTCTCGATGAGAGACATAAACTTGGCCTTCAAGAGTTTGATTATTCCAAAGAGGGTTTTTTTCTAACTTTATTTTTCTAAATCCTTGGAGTTTGTGTCGGTCTGAAAATAAAAAATCAATCTTTCCCCCAAACATATGAGCGAGCATCTGATGGCCATAGCACAGGCCTAAAGTTTGTTTCCCTTTTTCAAGTTGAGGTCGAAGCCAGGTCTCTAGTTGGCCCTGCCACGCAAAACCATCGTGAACACTCGAAGAGCTACCTAGAATAATAAAAGCAGAGATCGATTCCTCTAGTTCTTTGAGACTATCCATCCCAAAAAGGGCCGGTAAATGGTAAGAAACTTTAGAGGATGTTTTTAAAGAAATCTTATTAAAGCAATCGAGTTCGGCTACTTTAACTGCGGGGTCGATAACAGCAATGTGGGGTAACACCATAATCCTCCTTTAGGGGTGACAAAAGACGCCACTGGATTTGACTCATTAAAAATGGTAACCACTAGGAGCTAATCTCCAGGAGTTATTACGATTTTAGATGAAATTTCAAATAGTTGCCAGAAAGAAGAGAGTTTAAAGGAATCAAAGTTTCTGGTGATGACCCGGGCTGAGATGGCCCAAAGGGGTTGGGATTATGTCGACGTGGTTATTGTGACAGGGGATGCCTACGTCGACCACCCAAGTTTTGCCATGGCTATTTTGGGAAGGGTGCTTGAATCTGCCAGTTATAGGGTGGCGATTTTGAGTCAGCCTGATTGGCATCAATGTCAGGACTGGAAGCGATTTGGAAGGCCAAGACTTTTTTTCGGAATCAGCGCCGGAAACATGGATTCAATGATCAATCACTACACAGCTAACAAAAAAGTAAGAAATGATGACGCTTACTCTCCAGGCGGTCGTATCGGACTTAGACCGGATCGAGCAACATTGGCCTATTGTCAGCGTGCTAGAGAAGCTTTTCCCGGAGTTCCTGTTATTGCGGGGGGGGTTGAAGCTTCATTGAGGCGATTGGCTCACTATGATTATTGGAGTGATACAGTCAAACGCTCCATTCTTCTAGATAGTAAAGCCGATTTAGTTGTTTATGGGATGGGAGAAAAACCCATTCTGGAAATTGCAAAACGACTTTCACAAGGAGAGTCGACAAAAGATTTACGTAATATGAGAGGCGTTGCCTATGCTTTAGGTGCCTTGGAAAGTTCCCCTTCAGAATTTGAGGGTAAGTCTGTTTTAACTCTGCCCTCTTTCGAGAGTGTCTGTTCAGATAGACTTCAATTTGCAGAGGCCACTAAAATAATTCACACCCATACCAACCCGTTTAATGCTGCAGCTCTGGTTCAGTACCATGGAAAACAGGCGGTTGTTGTCAACCCTCCCGACCTCCCTCTCTCTCAAGGGCAGATGGATAAGATCTATGATCTGCCTTACACTCGCAAAGCGCATCCTTCTTACACAGAGCCCATTCCAGCTCACCAAATGATTAAGGATTCGGTCACCATCATGAGGGGTTGTTTTGGAGGCTGCACATTTTGTTCCATTACGGCCCATCAAGGAAAAATTATTCAGTCGAGATCGGAGCAATCGATTCTCAGTGAGTTAAAAAATTTAGGGAAAAGTCCTGAGTTCTCCGGGGTCGTAAGTGACATGGGAGGTCCCACTGCAAACATGTATCAAATGCGATGCACTCTTCCTGAGATCGAGGCAAAATGTCGTCGACAATCTTGTATTGATCCTACTATTTGTAAGCTTTTAGGAACCGATCACGGGCCTTTAATTAGTGTCATGAAAAAGTCACGGCAGATCCCGGGTATTCGAAAAGTGTTTGTGGCGAGCGGGGTTCGTATGGACTTAGCTCAACTCTCTGAAGAGTATATGAAAGAATTGGCGGCTCACCATGTTGGGGGACTTCTTAAAGTGGCCCCGGAACATACGGATAAAAAAGTGTTAAGTCTCATGAAAAAGCCACAAATTGAAAACTTCGAGAGCTTCGGTGAAAAGTTTAAAAAAGTAACTAATGAAGTAGGAAAGCCTAAACAGTATCTAGTGCCTTACTTTATTGCCAGCCATCCTGGATCAGATCTTAATGCGATGATCGATCTCGCACTTTTTTTAAAAAGAAACGGATACAAACCGGATCAGGTTCAAGACTTTATTCCAGCCCCATTTGATGTTGCGACCTGCATGTATCATACAGGTTTAGATCCCTTCACCAAGAAGGAGGTTTTTATCGCCAAGCACTTAAGAGACCGAAAGTTACAGCGGGCTTTATTACAGTTTTTTAAACCTGAGAACTACTTTGAGGTAAGAAAAGCGCTTGAGACGGCCGGAAGAACCGATTTAATTGGGGAAGGGTGTGAGGCTTTGATTCCTTCCATGGCTCCCAAAGAAGCTCTGAGGGCTAGAATGGGGAGAGCCAATCAGAGAATGAGTGGGGGGTATGTGCATCAAATCCCTGAGACGGGAGAGTCAAAGTCGGCAGGGTATCGTCCAAAAAGAGCCACTGCATTTCGGCAAGAGAGAAATGTGAAGAATTTTTCACAAAAAAAATCGCCCTTTGGTCCATTGTCCGAAGGGCGACCTTAATAAGTTATAAAGTTAAATAGGCTGTTGATTATCCTCTTCTTTTTTCCTTCTCATTAAGAAGAATAGTCCCACAACAAAAACGCCACCTACCATTAAAAGGGCTAACAAGTGATTTTGAACAAAATTAGCAATTTCAACACTGGCTAGTAGGGCTGAGGGATCTTGTTCTTCTCCTAGTTCGTTCATTTGGGTAGCTTCTTCTTTTTCTTTAGATACGATGCCTGTCTCTTTCTGTGTGATTTCGATAGTAGGACCTTTGACTTCAACAGATATTTCTGGCGCTTTTGGAGCTACCATTTTTGCGATCGTTGTTTCATTGATGAGGAGTTTTTTACTTCTGGGGGAAGGCTTTTTTGGAGCTGGTGGGCTCTCATCTAACTTCAATCGACCTGGCACTCCAATGGTGGGCACGACTCGAGAGGGAGGAGTGACTTCATCCATAGGCGCCTCGGAAGAAACGTCCCGTGCTGGGGCCTCCGATTCTTCTTTCATGGGTGTGGTCACTTTTTCCGTCTCTAATACCCCTTCATCATTCTTAGCAACGGTGGTTGAAGCGGCTAGGATACTCTCAGGCTTATTTCCATCATTGAGGTTGGCTACATTAGAATCGCCTTCAGTTTTTTCTGATCCATTTGAGTTTTCCATGAGATCTGAGGACTCCCACTTGGACTCACTAGAAGAAACATTAGAATCTACGCTGGCTAGCTCTTGACCGTTTGATTCTGAGTTTTCAGAAAGGCTTTCATCAGTTTTGGCTTCAGCGGAGTCGAGAGAGGTCGAAGTGTTTTCCTCTTTTTTTTCAATTTCCGAAAGTTGATCTTCTTCGCTTCTTCCCTCGGCAGCGATAGTCTCCTGAACATCTCGGGATTCAGACCAAACATGTTCCTCAGTGAGGGTATCGGTATCGATCATTAGGGATGCTTCTCTGGTTTGATGAGCACAAGAAATACAGGTCATGGCCAAGAGACCCCAGATTGAGAGTTTTACATAAGAGAAAATGTGTTTAGTCATAGTAAGCCTCAGTTTTATAGATAAGGTTCTTCTAATGATTCTATCGGTTAATTCTCTAGGTAAGATGAGCAGAAAAAGTGTTTTTAAGCACTTTTTTGAAGGAGTTTTTTTCATCTTCTAAAAAAGAGAAAAGCTCCACGAAAGAAGCAAATTTAAAAGAAGAAACTATGGGATACTCGAAGTGGATAGCCGGTGAGTAACCTCGAAAACCCTTGGTGGATAAGCATCAAGAGATGACTACTCATCAGTGGAAGGAGGTGTTTAAAGTTGCGAAAGACGAAATTGAGACAGAGCTTCTGGAGTCACTCCTAATAGGGTTGAAGCTTCTTTTGTTTTTGAAAGAGCGACTGTTGGATCGTCCGTCAAAGTAAAGTAATCGATGTCTTCTTGACTGATCGTACCATTATTTACCATGGTATTTTGGAGCCATTCGATCATGGGTGCCCAGTACTCTTTTCCCATTAAGATGACTGGAAACTTATAGAGCTTGCCGGTCTGAATCAAAGTCAAAGCTTCGAAGAATTCATCCATGGTTCCATATCCGCCCGGCATGACAATGAAGGCCATGGAGTACTTTACTAAAATTACTTTTCTTACAAAGAAATATTTGAAAGTGACAAATTTATCTAAGTAGATATTGGGCTTTTGTTCTATCGGAAGTTTAATATTGGCGCCTACCGTGGGACCTTTAATTTCATAGGCGCCTCGGTTAGCTGCTTCCATGATGCCGGGACCACCTCCAGTAATAATGACATAACCGGCCTGGGAAAAAAGTTGAGCTGTTTTGCGTGCAAGGTCGTAGTAGGGATGATCTTCTGAAAATCTGGCTGAACCAAAAAAAGTGACCCCTGGCCCAAGAAAGTGAAACGCTCTAAAACCTTTTATGAACTCAACGGCAATTTTAACCACAAGAAAAAATTCGCGAACTCGAGAGTATCTTCCCGAGAGAAACTTTCCTTCGCCCGCTTCCAAATAGGGAAACTTCTTAAGCTTAAATGGGATCGGTTTGAGAATTTTTCTAAGTAGCTTCACAAGACTGATTAAAAAGCAGCATGCCAAAAAGGAGCAATACTTTCTAATGTTTTATCACCCAAAGATTTGAATTGAAGAGTTGGCGTAATTTTCCAAGGTTGTTCGACGTAACCCGCATTAATTTTCAGGTTTTCACCCCTCTTAATAATAGCCTGAGCCCAACCTGAATCAATCTCATCTAAAGGCGCGTATTTCTGAAAAAGCTCTTTCAATCCTTTTTCGTTTCGATTGGCCTTGATGCTTTGTAGTTCAGCCAAAAGATTTTTTGAAACTGTATAAAACTTTTCATAATCGTTGACGATAAGAACACCATCTTGAAGTGTATGACTTTCGGAGCCGTTTTTGGATGCCCATCCAATCGCCTCGGCCTCTAAAAGTTTTTTAATAAAAAGCCAATGCCCTCGTTGATGAGCTTCAGTGAAGGTTCGTTGACCGGAAGTTCTTCTCAAAAAATCATAAACATAGTAATCATACATTCCGTTGCGAATTCGTTTAGCTTCATCGAGGTTTTTATAGATTCCAACCTCTACAAGAGTTTTATCCCCGCCAAAAACGAGGGCTGTTAAGTCCGCTCGTTGTTCTTCAAGGGCACTTCCCAAAGGACCGAGTGTCGATATAGGATCCACGCCTTTTCCAAATTTAGATTCATCGTAGGTTCCTGAGCCGTGGCCAATGATCTCATGAAGAACGACAATAACTTTCCAGATCGTTTCGCGATCCTGCAAAAGGGCATCGACTTTAGCTGCAGGTGCGTACTCAGACAAAGCTTCTTTCACCATTTCTTTAAATGCAGGGTCCTTCGTTTCCCCTGGGAGAGGGAGCCGAATAATATTTTTAGCTCCCACATCTCGTCGAATATCATCGAAATTGGGCAAGTTATAGCCGCCGGTTCTATAACTCCCGCGTTCCTGGAAATAGTAGACCATTAGCGCGGGTGGGGCATAATTTTTGGGAAAGGTCTTCTTGAAAGTTCCGTACGGCATGCCATCTTCAAAATACTGCGCATGGGTGGCCAATGCCTGGGCTTGTTTGCTAATTTCCGGGTCGACTACTTGAACATACGTCTCCCACGAGCCTACCCGAGCCAACCAATCCTCATAGACCTCTACCCAGCCCATCATGGTATCGACTGTGGAGTTAGCTCCGTCCTTTACCCAAGCAATATTAGCCGCCCTGAAATCTTCAACATTTCCCGTTTCAAAATACTCAATCGTTTTTTTGAGCTGTTCTTTTTGAAGTTCGGTAGAAGCCCAAGGAATTGCATTCTTTAAATGGGCCACAATTTTTTGAAGAGTTTTGCCGACAATGCCTTGTGTTTTAGTGGTTTGCATCTCGCAATCAATGCCAGATTTTTGTCTTGTGACTCTGCAATTTAGATTTAATTTAAGCGATTTGTCTAAAACCTGTTTAACCTCGGAACCGGTGATGCCCTTCTCGTAAATATTTCCGCCTGTTAGCTCTAACCCCGTCCCTTCTTGGTTTTCAGGATAAAGCTGCAATTCGTAAGAGGGGTCTGTGAGAAGTTTTAAAACCTCATCTTTAGTTGTTTCTGACCATTTAGGAGCTAATGAAGCCATGAGTTGATTCAGTTTATTAATGGGGGTTTTCTTAAGAGTATATTTTCTGTTAGAGCTTGCATAGGGTCCCGCTTGATCTAAGAACTTCGCACAATAAACGAGATACTCCTGAAACCCCTCCTCTCCAAGGAGCTTTCGTGTTTTATCTAGTTGTTTTTTGGAAACGGAATCAAAAATAAAAGTTCTGATTCGTTGGGAATGCCGATGAATCTGATGAGCCAATAATTTTTTTCCTTCAAGTCCGGCCAACATCAAGTGATAAGCAAATTTCTTTTGTTTTTTGTTTAGGCGGTCCCACACCTTTTTTCTTGGCAAGGAACCTTCAATCCTTAGTTGCTTTGGTAGTGGCATTGGGTCAGCTATGGTTGCTGAAATCCCGTGTGCAGAGACAAGGGCAATATTTAAAGCGATTAGCAGCCTCGCTAGAGCGTTCATGAAAAGTTCCTTTCGCAGTTTTAGGCTTTTGTATCTTAAACCTTAACTTAAAGGATAGGCAATCAACAATGATTGCAGATTCAGATTTCCTAGTTTACCGTACGAGTCTAGGAAGGCCGTTTATGGACAAAATAGTTTGCGTCGGTAAAAACTACGAGGAACACGCAAAAGAGTTAGGAGATTTTGTTCCCACAAAGCCTGTTATTTTTTTGAAACCCCCTAGTGTTTTGAGACAGTCTGGAGCTAGCGAGAGTCTGAATCTTATGATTCCCATCGGCCGAGGATCCGTTCATCACGAATGCGAAATGGTGATTCAGTTGAGAAAAGGTGGTTTTAGAATGAGTTTTGATCAAGCTCGACAATCCATAGGGGCCGTCACAGTTGGACTTGATATGACTCTTCGGGAGCAACAAGCTGTATTGAAAAAATCTGGTAGCCCCTGGACAATCGCTAAAGTGTTTCCTGACTCTGCTGTTATCGGGCCGTGGGTTGCGATTGAAAAGTTTTCAAACTATCTAGAAACTCCATTTGCATTGAAGGTAAATGGAGTTCTTAGACAAGAGGGATTTCCGCAGCAAATGACATTATCACCCACGGAGTGTATTGCCTACATGAGTGAATATTTTCCACTTTGTGTCGGAGATATCATTTTTACGGGGACTCCCAAGGGCGTGAACTCTGTTGTGCCTGGCGATCTGGGTGTGTTAACATTTGGCCCTATCGAATTCAGTGTATTGTGGCATGGAACTAAAAGCTAAAAAAGAACAACTACTCAAAATACTGCAGGGGAAAATTCCCGAGGATGTTACTCTGTCAACGGTTGAGGATTGTGCACCTTATGGCGGAGATTGGACTCGGTTGTCAGGGAATCCTCTTCTCGTGTTTCTGCCGAAATCAACAGAGCAGGTTGCGCTGATTCTGAAGTCTTGCAATGATCTTAAAATTCCAGTCATTCCCTCAGGTGGGAGAACCGGCTTGTCGGGGGGAGCCGTTGTGACTCAGTCCGAGGTAGTTCTTAATCTTTCTAGAATGAACCGAATTTCTCCTGTTGATATTTTAGGAAGAACCGTCCGTGTGCAATCAGGAGCCGTGACAGAAGTGGTTCATGAACACTGCGCTAAAGAGGGCTTGTTTTGGCCGATTGACTTGGCATCTAAGGGAACCAGCGAGGTGGGCGGGAATTTATCGACAAATGCTGGGGGTGTCAGGGTTATTCGTTATGGCATGGTGAGAAAATGGGTTTCGGGTTTGCAAATCGTGATGATGAACGGAAATGTGATCGAGCTTAACCGTGGCCTTGAAAAAAACAACACTGGCTATGATTTGATTCAGCTCATGGTCGGAGCTGAAGGGACTCTTGCGGTGATTACTGAGGCCACGTTAAAACTCGTACGACTTCCTCAAAAAGAACAAGCCCTATTCTTTGCTCTCTCTAGTCTTGAGTCGATTCGCAAATTGTTTGAAAAAGCCAGGCGGGGCCCTTTTGAGATTCTTGCTTTTGAATTTTTCAGCCAGCGTTGCTTAACAGCAGTTGAAACAAAACTCAATCGCCGTTCGAAACTCGAAAGCGCTGGCGAATTTTATGTTCTTATGGAAATCGAATTGGGGTTAGGTCAAGAGTCTCAAGTTTTGCTAGAACAATGGTTAGAAGAAGTTTTAGAAGCCGACTTTGTTAAAGATGGGCTCCTAGCACAGTCGTCTGTTGAGAGGCGAGAGATTTGGGGACTTCGAGAGGGAATCACAGAGAGCATCGCTTTGACCAGTGAAGTTCGTAAGTATGATACTTCGGTAGCCGTTAGTAATACGGTTGGTTTTTTAAAAGAAGCCGAGGCTCTTTTTGGTTCAATGAAGTTAGGGGCGGATCTCTATGTTTTCGGCCATTTTGGTGACGGTAGCCCTCATTTGAATGTGGTAAAACAAGACACAGGGGATCATAAAACCTTTATGGAGGATTGCGATCGTTTTGAAAAAGAACTCTACCCACTTATAAAAAAATGGGGGGGCAGTGCTTCATCTGAGCATGGTGTAGGGTTACTTAAGAAAAGTTGGGTCGAAATGTCTAGATCTCCCGAGGAGATGGCCTTATTTAGAGCGATTAAGGCAGCTTTCGATCCCAATCATCTGTTAAATCCAGGAAAGATCTTTGATTGACTATCAACCGGTTGATTTTTTTCGGGTTGATTAATTAACGGAAATTAAGCCCGAGTGAATTCAATAATCGTTTCTTTCAAACTTGGATAAAGAGAAATCAACTCCGAGCGAGACGCTAATTCCATGTCTTTAAACTCGAAGCCTGGACTTACCGTAGCTCCAATTAAGGCCCATTCTCCCCCAGGAAGCAGTCGAGTTCCTTGCCAAATATTCTTTTCAACAACCGTCTGTAAACTTTGGTTTTGTTCAATATTTTGACCTAAAACCAGGCGACGAAGCTTTCCCTCTGAATTGATCTGAACCATTTCGATGGGAGAGCCTAAATAAAAATGAAACATCTCGGTTTGTGGTAAACGATGTAAAGCGGAAAACTGTTGTTGCGTGATCAAATAATAGATTGCGGTACTGGCAGAGCGCAGTTCGGTTTGCTGTTCTGAGTTTTTAAAACTCACAAGGACTTCGTCTTTGAAAGTTTGTCTAAAATAGCCGCCCTCACCCTCCAAAGGGGTCAGAGCGAGTTTTTCAATGACTTCTTTAGCCGAAAGCATAAGGCGATTTGATTTTAAGGCTTCAAATCATCGGCTAGTTTTTGAGCTTCATCGTAATTTTTTTGCAGGGTCTTCAATCGTTCTTGTAAGATGACCAGACTAATCTCTTTTTCATTTTTGACCTCAGTCACTTCGAGCAATTCTTCGTAGGATGCAGAATTATTAAAATTGAGCTTTTTTACTTGATTATACTGAAAAGTCGCAAAATCTAATTCAATTTGGGCTCCTTTAATCCAAAGAGTGCCTAATTCAAGTTTTGCTTTCCAGTCATCTGCATAGAGTTGAGCAGTCTCTTTAACAGAGGACTTTTTACCTAGCTTTTTATTCGCGATCTGCTTTTTAATCTCAACATAAATTAATCGTTCTTTAATCTTACCTTGAGCAAGTGCAAACTCGTTGGATTTAAGATCATAATTTTTCTCGGACTCTTTAAGATCAAATTCACTGATAACTGCTTTTTGATACAGTCGCCGGTCTATTTGTAACTTAATCAAAGCTAATTCAGTTTGAAGCCTTAGATGTTCATGCTCAACTTTATAGATATTGAGTTGGTCTTCAGTTTCTTTAAGATCGTTCAAACTAAATAAAGCCTCGTGGTCTAGAGTGGTCGTAGGAGGAGGTTCCGCCCCGATTGAAAGGTTAGTGAAGCACAGGGCCAGAACTAAGAGTAAAGTGGTTTTTTTTGACATGCTGCAAGTTATAGCTTTTTTGGGGGGTAGGATCAATAAGAAACAAAAGTTTTTTAAGGTCTAAGTACTTGATATTATTCAAAATGGCGGAGAGGGGGAGATTCGAACTCCCGGAACCCTTACGAGTTCAACGGTTTTCAAGACCGCCGCTTTCGACCGCTCAGCCACCTCTCCAAAGGCAAATGCACTCTAATACAGGATTCATTGGAATGCGAGTGTCCATATGCTATCTTTTTTGTTCAATTTTATGGATCTTATTCAGAATTTTGAATTTTCATGGCCTAGTGTCAATGTGGTCATTGAAGGTGGGTCGATTCTTGATTTGCCTCGATTGGATATTAAGACTATCGGTGAGGCCACAGAGTTTATTCAAGCCTATGGATTTGATATTAATAATCAAGACGATTTGGCTCTTGTTTGGAAATTTTTTAATGAGGCTGTGCAATTTATTGAAAAATCCTTGGTTTGTTCTGAGTATCCCAAGGTTCCTGAACATTTACGGTCGGAAAAAGCTATCAATGATATTAGGCGGTTATTTGTTTTGGCTTCCGAAAAACAACGTACCGAGGATCAAATATACGCATGCGCTATTCTTAGAGTCATGCATGTGATGATCCATCTGACCTACGATCCTCGATTGAAATTCTTTCATGCGATGCAAACTCAAGTTTTAAGTCGACTAGATAAATATATTTATGTTGATCCCTCAAATGGGGCGACCTATCTGGGTAGGCAGGAGGATGGACAACGAATTAAACTTCTTTTCTTCAAAAAGAAAGAAAGAAAAGATCCCAATCGGGAGCTGATAAAATTATTGCATAAAGCAGATAGCGCTGTTGAGGAAATTTATGATCGAGTTGGCCTACGCCTAGTAACAGAGACCAAACTTGATGCGATCCGAGCGGTAAGAATTCTTCTTGAGAAAAATATTATCAGTTTGCCCAACATTCGACCGGGTCGGTCACGAAATAGTTTGATCGACCTTAAGCGATTGCAATTTGAATTAGATAGAATTGCAACACACTTAAAAAAAACTCCGGAGAGAGCTCCTTACATTGATCGGATGATTAAGCGATTGGAGAAGAGAATTGGCTTTGGAAGAATAGGTCGTAGTTTTCTCAATCCTCACAGCAGTGAATATTACAAAGCCATTCAGTTTACTTGCCGCGAATTGGTGAAGGTTAGAAGTTCACAACATCGCATCTACACTCAATTGAGCGCCCAAATTACAAACATTTCAGGAGGGAGTCAGCTTTTGGGTGAGCTTTTTCCCTCCGTTCCACCGGCTTTTGAGTACGGTTTTTTTCCCTATGAAGTTCAAATTATGGACGTCAAGGCCTATGCGGATAGTATATTTGGTAAAAGCAATCACGAAGAGTATCGAAGAAAGCAGCTAAATGCTGCTCGTGCCCGAGTTTTTCCGGGCAAACCTTAAGATTACATCAAAGAATACAGATATTTACGGGTTGGGGTTTTTCCTGAAAAAGTTTGATATAATAAAGTTCTACCTATGGTTCAATTAGCTAAAAATCAGAAAGAATATTTTCTAGGAATTGACGGGGAGCAAAAGGGTCCTTTTACTCAAGATCAAGTTTCTCAAATGCTTGAAACGGGTGAAGTTAATATTGAAACCCAGATTTGGTCCGAAGGGATGACTGATTGGCAGTCTATCGGCACTGTCAAAGAATTTAAATCCGCAGATTTTGAGTTAAAAAAAAGTCCTGGTAAAGAGGAGAAATCTAGCGTTGTTGTCGAAGAGAGTGTTAATCGCAAGACTTCTTCAAAAGAATCCGAAGCGGTGCGAGAGGTCTTTCAGGAATCAAATCAAAATGGCGAAGATGATTTTGAGCCCTTATTTTCCTCTTCTGATAGTCATGTGGCAATTGAACAACCAATAGGAAAGAACTTAAAGTTTGGTTTGGTCTTGGGTGCTTTGTGTGCCCTTGCGGGAGGGTACTATTTTTGGCAGGTTAATCAATTGAAACCCCAAAGTGTTGAGGTAAAGCCTAAGAAAAAAATGTCCCAGAGCGAAGCGAGAAGGCTAGCGCTGAGTGCTCTGCAAACCGAGTTTAATAAAGACCCGGAGGCTACCGTTCCCAAAATGATCGATATCATCAAAGCCAACCCCTCTGACAATGCTGGACTTGAAGCCTTAGAAATTGTCTCTTCCTATTATCGGCAAAGACAGCTTTATAGCGAAGTGGGTGAAGTTCTTTTAGTCGCCCAAAGGCCGCTTGAGGCTTTGGAATTGTTCAAAAAGGACCCTCCAAATTATGCGGGCATGGAGAGGGCGTATGAAGCTGCAGAGTCTAAAGCTCAAGGCAGTGAAAAAAGAGAACTACTGCTGAATCAAATTAGCGTGCTCATCAAGAATTTGGGCAGATTTGATAAAGCCCTAGAAAAAATAAGAGTTCTAGACGGGGCGTTTCCGGGGACTCAACATCCCTATCAATATTATTTAAAATCAAATGAGCAGAAGATTGCTGATCTGTTTTCTAGGATTTCATTTCATTTTTCTGATTCATTAAATTCTTTTATTAACGCCGAACTGAATTACATTCAGTTTCTTAATAAGCCGCTTATCCAAGTTACTAAAGATAAAACCGGAAAGTATCGAATTGTAGCTACCTATAAAGGTATTGTTAACTTGAGGAATGACCGTGTTCCAAATACTTTTTTTGTGTTTTGGTTTTGGAATGATCAGTGGCTGATCGCTGACACGAATATTACAAAAGAAAGGTCCAAATTCGCTCAGGATGAACAAAAAAAGCACATGAATGAGGTGCTATCCGATGTTGAGCTTCTCACGAATATGGAGACTATCTTTAGAACAAAATTTCCGGGTAAAGCTGTACACGAAGCCGTTTCCCTTCCCAAGCGGTCATTAGCTGAGGGAGAGGAGTAGGTCAGACTAACTTTTCTTCGCTATCGACAAAGCACCATTTTATCAGGGCCCTTCTTTTCTTTACTTTTACAAAACCCCCAGTTTAATTAACGGGTGTTTTTAATTAGTATGCACCCAACTTTAAGGGCGGTTATTTTTGAAAAAGCTTTATCAAACCATTGATGATATATGGGGTTACATTTCAAAAGTTGTTTTTGTTAGATTTCAATTTGATATTTCTTGTGAAGATCTTCGGGCACTAAGGGAAAAAGGAACGATTGTTTTTGCTCTGACTACGGGCGGTTTTTTTGAGTGGCTCATTCTTTCAAGCTGGTGTCGAAGCCAAGGTCTGGGGCCAATACTTGTTGGAAATAGGAGGTCCATTTTAGCCTTGGGGAAACCTCTTTTGTTTTTAAAGGGCCTTTTTCGAAGGACAAATTTTACGGAGTACTTTTTATCTAAAGAGGAAAAAGGGCCAAGAATACTCTTTTGTCCATCTCGAGAGCGCAAAGAGTTATTTAAACCGACGCCCGTAGAGACGTTATTAGCCGACCTCTATTCAAATTCGATAGGTTCTGAAACTCAGAATTTCTTTTTGGTTCCGGTCATGATCTTATGGCGAAAGTATCTACGTGGTGAGCGAAGAAAGCTTACGGAGCTTTTACTTGGAATTAGTTCTAATCCGAATTGGATGGGTAAACTTTGGTACCTGCTAAGAAAAAGGCAAGATTCAAGCGTTAAGAGCTTAGGATCTTTTCCGCTGGTGGAAAGGGCTGTAATCCATGGAGTTGAGAGCACCGATGCCATTGATGAGGCCGAGAGCTTAAAAAATGCCAGAGTCATTCGAAGAAAAATCCTAGTCTCGGTCCAACAAGAAATGCGAGTTGTTCTGGGCCCTAGATATTTATCCCCAACCTCTGTCAAAGAAATTCTAATGCGCGATGAGGAGGTTCAAACCACGATAAAGTTAGTGGCCGAAAAACAGGGTGTCGACACGAAAAAGATGATGATGATCGCGTACCAATATCTAACCGAGATTGTCGCTAATTACGCATTGAGATTTATTGAAATCATGGAAGTCCTTTTGGGCTGGCTATTTAATAGGGTTTTCGAGGGGCTAGTGACAAACAGAGATGATCTCTCAAGGCTCAGAGAAACAATGAAAACCAAACCGGTTGTGTTTATTTCGTGTCATCGTAGTCACTTGGATTACTTAGTTGTTCCCTATGTGCTTTTTACAGAGGATATGGTGACCCCTCACATTGCGGCCGGAATCAATCTTTCGTTCTGGCCCGTCGGTTACTTTTTAAGAAAAGGGGGAGCCTTTTTCATTCGTCGATCATTTAGAGGCAATGAACTCTATGCCTTATTGTTAAAAAAATATATCGAGTACCTTCTAAAAAATCGACATAACATAAAGTTTTTTATCGAGGGCACGAGGAGTCGCTCCGGTAAAATGTTGCCACCCGCCTACGGAATTTTAAAAATGACTTTGGAAAGCTACCGAAGCAAAAGTCTTGAGGATATTGCTCTGGTTCCGGTTTCTATTTGTTACGACGAAATATTTGAGGAGGGTTCATATTCAAAAGAACTTCAAGGCGTTGCCAAGCAGAGAGAGAGTGCGAGCGGGCTTTTGAAGTCGAGAAAAATAATTAAGAGAAACTTTGGCAAGGTCTATGTGAGATTTGCCGAGGCTTTATCCGTAAAAGAAATTATTCAAAATTCGGACCAAAGCCAAATAGACTCGAAATTCATGGTTCAAAAAACGGCATTTCAGATTTGTAAAACCATTAATGATGTTAGCCCAATCACTCCCAAATCGATAGTTTGTGGTATTTTATTGATTCACCGAGAGCCCAGCCTTCCGCTTGTTGAAATTCTCCGAATTACAGAAAAAATGGCCGATTATGTTACTTACTCTGGCATGATTTTAAGCACTGCTCAAAGAACGAGCTTTAGAACAGCCGTAGAGACGACGATTAAGGTTCTTCAAAAGAGAGGCAGTGTCATTGTCAATGAGGGGGCTCCAAGATCTTATGGGGTAGAGCCTCGAAAACGAGTGTCTTTGAACTTTTATAAAAACAACGCTATTCATTGCTTTGTAATCCCATCGATTGTTGTTTTATCTTTTCTACAGACAGTCAAAAAGCGCAAGGGAAACTCTGGGGTTGATAGGTCTTTTTATGGAGACTTTTTAGCCTGTGCGATGAACTTGAGAAACTTTCTAAAATTTGAGTTCTTTTTCAGTCCTCGAGCAGTTTTTGCCGAAGAACTAAATCGAACCTTAAACTTTTTTGCCCCGGGAACAAATTGGGAAAACGGTTCAGCCTCTGATTGGATTGAAGGGTTTCACCAATATTTTCGGGATTGGGACGAGATTACTGTTTATTCCGCGATGCTTGGGGAGCTTTTGGACAGTTATTGTGCATTTATGAAATATCTCAAATTAAATCCCGGAATGCTTACAGATAAAAAGCAACTTTCATCTTCGGCTATAAGGTTTGCGCAAGATCTCAACCAACGGGGACAACTAAATTATCCTGAGTCGATTTCATTACAGAATTTTTCTAATTGCATTCTGTCTTTGGAAAATAAGGGATTTTTTAGTCCTGAGAGTGATCAGACACAAGGTCAGTTTAAAGTGATGCCATGGAATTTTGATAAGGAAAATATGCTTAGAGAAATTCAAGAATTTCTTAGTACGATTGCGGAGAAGCCCACCGCGATTTTGGGGTATTAGGCTGCTTGATTTTCAGGTTTGCTGGGCGTAGGAGATGGGGGATTCGAATTGGGCCCTTTTTTAAAGAAAAGCTCTTTTGGAAATGGGAGCTGATTTACTTCAATTTCTTTCATGAAGCTAGGAATGGTACCAGTAGGGTTAAGACTCCCCAAAACCTTTCCATCTTTATCCCTTCCGGTCTGTTCAAAAAGGTAAATGTCTTGGACTTGATAATTACCTTGAAGGTCCATTCCTATACCCTCAGAGATATGAGTTACTTTTCGGGAGCCATCCTGCATGCGAGATAGTTGCAATATAATATTAATGGCTGAGGCAACTTGTGACCGCACAGCTTGGATGGGAACATCCGACTCAGTCATCATAGCTAATGTTTCCAAACGAGTAAGACATTCTTTGGGATTGTTGGAGTGAACGGTTCCCATGGAACCGGAATGCCCAGTATTCATTGAACTTATGAGATCCATGGCTTCGCCACTTCGAACCTCTCCGACGATGACTCGATCCGGTCGCAATCGGAGTGAAGATTTAACAAGATCTCGTAAAGTCACTAGACCCTTACCAGATTCGTCAGCGGGTCTAGCTTCAAAGTAAACCACGTGATTGTTATGTATTTTTAACTCAGCAGAATCCTCAAGAACCAGGATTCGTTGATTTGGCTGGCAGCGGCTTGCGAGTATATTTAGGATCGTAGTTTTACCTGAGCCGGTCCCCCCAGAGACGATAATGTTTTTCTTCAAGTAAAGGCAGACATCAATAAACCGAGCAGCATCTATGTTGATAGCACCTTTAGCGATCAGGTCCTTCATGTCTAATTTGGTTTTGGAGAATTTTCGGATGGTGACAGTAGTTCCATTTTTGGCAACGGGAGGGACTACAGCATGAATTCTTGAACCGTCTGGGAGTCTGGCATCTAGAAATGGACGTTCTTCATCTATGGGGCGTCCGACGAATTGGGATATGTTTCGAACCGCTGCAATGAGAGCCCCCTCATCATCAAACTTTACATCCACCTTTTCGACGAAGCCTTTTCGCTCGATAAAAATATTAGTAGGGCCATTGATCATAATCTCTGTGACCGAATCATCCTTTAAAAAGGGTACAACTGGAGCTAAAAAAACTTGAATGCTTGCATCAAATACGGACATCTTAAGGCTCCTCGACTAAGATTTCTCCCGAAGCTCCGGTGATGGCATCGTGAAAGCCGTAAACTCCGGGTTTCGGTTCAAATTCAATTTCGGTGACGCGGCTTGAGTTAAGCTCTCGGTTCACCTCAAACTTTTGGCGATCTAGTTCATTTTTTTTGTTGCTGTCATCCGAAGAAGCAACCCATCTTTGTATATTGAGTCGCTCTACCACTAAAGCTGCAGATTTTCGGTTGGTAGTTGTGAAAAGGAGTCTAATGGTATCGCCTGATTTTAAAACGACTTTAGCTGGGAAAAATTCATTATTGGCTAGGATGATAGAAAAATCTGAAACCCCTTTAGCAGCTCGTGATGGGGTTGTCGGAGGAACGACTAATTTAGAAATGAAAGTCTCGATGGGGACACCCCGTGTGCCTTCAGCCATGATTTGTGAAATTAGGTTTGGAGCAAGCACAAGAGGGATGTTTGGGGGAAGAGTCCTTCGTGTTTTAAGGGTGGAGACTCTGGGAGTGATAACTGACGCAAGCTTAATCACCGGGGTTTTTAAAGAGATCTTTTTCAATTTTGGTTTTTGGGGGACCGATTTTGCGATTTTATTTTCTGGGTTTGGCTTTACCTGTGGTGGGAGCGCGGGAGGAGTGTAATTGGGATCGGGCAGAAATAGCTCCTCGTCTAAATGATCTCTATTAGCTTCTTGTTTTGGAAGTTCAAGGGTTAGAGGTTCATCAGACATCAGTGGGGGGATTGGCTTTTCAAGATCTGCATCTTCCTCTTTTTGTTTTGAAATGGCTGAGAGTTCAATTAACGGAACTTGTTCAGTAGATTTTTGGGTCGTAGTTTCTTGGGAGGGAGGGACTTGGGTTGGTGAAGCCGCTGGAGCGTCCAGAGGAGGAGCCTCAATAGTTGTTACTTTGGGGAGCTCATCGGGCAGGGTGTCTGGAGAAATCTCGTCCTCGTCAGGTGTTGCGAGCAAAGGTAGGGCTGCAAATAAAGTAAAAATAAGACTCCAAGTCAGTAGGAATTTCTTTGGCACCATAGACATATCTCTACCTTGGCTTATCGGTAAAGTTTGAAGGAACCTGAAT
>VGSE01000010.1 GCA_016875135.1 Deltaproteobacteria bacterium | reverse complement strand
TTGAGTCTCGGATCTATTTTCGTAAACAAAGAGAGAGTCTTTGAATCTTTAAAACTTAAGGCAGATGACTACGTCCGAGTTCACCCCTATCCTAGACGGTTTGCGATCACTGAGATCGATTGGGGCTCTCGTGTTATTTTTGAAAATGAGGATTTTATCATTTGCAATAAACCAGCAGGCATTCCGGTCCATGCGACACTCGATAATGCCGTTGAAAATGTAATCCACCAACTACAGATCTTTTGCCAACACTCCATCTTTGTCACCCAGCGGCTCGATATCCCCGTCGGGGGTTTGTTAGTCCTAGCTAAAACAAAAAAGTTTCAAAGTGATTTTAATCGTCTCCTGATCAAAAGGGCAGTCGACAAACATTACCATGCCATGACTTTAAACCATCCTCCTTTAGGACTTCAGACCCATTTCATGGAAAAAAGCCTTTCGGCCCCAAAAGTAATGCACGCTTCTCCAGGAGAAAATCGGCTTCAATGCGATCTGGAAATTCTAAACACCGAAGCACGAGGAGAATTCTTTAATAGTGAGATTCGTCTTCTCACTGGACGAACGCATCAGATCCGAGCGCAATTAAGTTTTTTAAATTGCCCTATCGTAGGGGATACCCCCTATGGAGGAGTTGCGAATTATTCCAAACAGAGTTTTATTTTTTTATCAGCAACCACTTTAAGATTTAGAGAGTTCAGTTTTTCTCTACCTGCAGCTTGGTAAAACAGTGCCATATCTTTATTCCCTGCCAATATTTTCTGCGACACGAACGAACATACCTGCTCCCTTTGAATGGGCTTTTTAAGAGGCTGGTCCGATATATTTTTTCTAAATTACAAAGACTTATATATGAAAATTAAGGTTTGTAAGGCAAAGAGGAGTGATGAAGAACGATACGCAACTTTCCATCTTTGCCTTTCTTATACCCCCAGCTCTTATCAACTATTGTCTCTTTGCCATGCCTGTCGGTAAACGTCACTGAACCCATCCACATTGCTACATCACCTTCAATAAAACAGGCGGCGGTTTCCGATTTGACAGAGCACCACCCCTTCAATGCAAAACCTGTGTCAGGATAATCCGGATTTTCTCCCACGAAATAGGAAAGTGCCCCTTCGCGGGTAGTTCGAAATGTTTTCTCTCCGCTAGCCAAAGTTGGTTTGAATAGAACCGGACCGAGTTCATATCCATACGCTTCATCCAGCGCCTCATTAGCCAAGCGAACCGCGGCTTCAATTCCTTGGTTTAGGTACGCTTTAGAAATTGCAACCAGCGCGTCGCCCCATACTTTTCGTGCCTCTGTCATTTCCGATTGGCTAATTGCCATAGGTCTCACTCTTCCTTCTTTTGTAATTACAAAAAGCTTTCTTAAATTTTTTTAAAAATACACCTCAATATTTTGTATTTTATTTTTTCATGTTTTTTTGTCAAGAGGCCCCCTCGCCCCAGCGGCAATGCTAACCAAAAATCTCACCCACAGACAAGCTTAAAACAAATTATCTTCACCCTTTAAGTGGGCTTTCTAAGAGGCTGGTCCGATATATTTTTCCCTAAATTGCAAAGACTTATAGAAGACCACGCCTATTAGATTTGACACAGAGAAACTCCATAAATTGAAAGTAGACTGACCCCCTTTTTTAAACTATAACCCCGAGTGGATGGGAGTTCACCAATGGCGAGATCTCTTAGAGTCTTTGTTCTTTTTATCAACTTGCTCTCAAGTCTGTGCTTGGCCGAACTCAAAGTGGGCTTGGCTTTAGATAAAGGGGGACGAGACGACAAGTCTTTTAATGCCGCAGCCTATAAGGGCGCGTTAGAAGCCAAAGAGAAGTTAGGCATTACCCTAAAAACAGTGGAGTCCTCAGATGATATTTCGCTGGAACCCACTCTGAGAACCTTTGCGCAAAAAGGTTACCCTCTCATCGTTGCTGTAGGATTTGTTCAAAGGGATGCTGTTGAAAAAGTGGCGGAAGAGTTTCCGAAAACTCACTTTGTTCTTATTGATTCTACGACCCAAGCTTCAAATGTAAGGTCGGTTGTCTTCAAAGAGCACGAAGGTTCTTTTTTAGTTGGAGCCCTGGCTGCCTTATCCTCAAAGTCTCAACAAGTAGGGTTTATCGGTGGCATGGATATTCCTATGATACGGCGATTTCAATTAGGATTTGAATCGGGCGTTAAGTACGTTAACCCCAAGGCCAAGGTTCTAAATAATTATGTGGGCTCAACCTCCGATGCCTGGAGAAACCCTACTAAAGCCAAAGAACTTGCCCTCTCACAATACAATAAGGGGGCAGACGTTATTTTTGTTCCGGCAGGAGCAAGCGGACTCGGAGTGTTTGATGCCGCCGAGCAGACTCAAAAACTCGTCGTGGGATGTGATTCCAACCAAAACTGGGTGAAGCCGGGCAAAGTCCTAACAAGCATGCTAAAACGAGTCGATATCGCCGTCTATCAAGCGATCGAGTTGGAAACTAAAGGGGCCTTTAAGGGCGGGGTTTTTGATTTGGGACTCGCTGAAAATGGCGTAGATTATTCGCTTGATGAATTTAATCGAAATCTTGTTACCCCCACTATGGAGACAAAACTCAAGGCTATTAGGACCGAAATCATAAAAAAACAGATTACGGTTCCTGATTATTATCTCAACATGAAGAAAACTGCATCCCCCTCATGAGCTCTTTTTGGACCAGCGATTTTTCTTTTACGAATATCACTAAGACCTTCGGACCTGTGACGGCTAATCAGGACGTGAGTTTTTCGGTTAAAAAGGGATCAATCCACGGTGTAGTGGGAGAAAATGGGGCTGGCAAATCGACTATCATGAAAATACTCTATGGGATGTTTCCGCCTGATTCGGGAACTCTTTCGTTTGATGGCCAGCCTGTAACCATCACGTCCCCCCATAAAGCGATTTCACTTGGAATCGGAATGGTTCACCAGCATTTTATGCTCGTGCCCACTCTCACCGTTTGGGAAAATATCATTTTGGGGCACGAACCCTCTCGCTTCACTTTAAATCACCAGGATATCTTGAAAGACCTTGAAGCTTTAAAAGCGCAATATGGGTTTCTTGTCGACCTTCAAGAAAAAATCGAAAACCTTTCTGTCGGGCACCAGCAACAGGTTGAAATTTTAAAACTGCTCTACCGACAAGCCAATATTCTCATTCTCGATGAACCCACAGCAGTTCTAACTCCGCAAGAAGTGGATTCTCTTTTTGAAAAACTTCGATTTCTTAAAACTGCACACAAAACTATTGTGATCATCACCCACAAATTAAAAGAGATTTTGTCTTTTACCGATTACGTCACAATCATGCGACAAGGCAAAGCTGTCGAAACCTTACCCACAAAAGAGCTAACCCAAGAACTTTTGGCTGAAAAAATCATAGGAAGAAAACGAATCCCTTTGAAAACTATCGATTCTTCGACCGAGTCTCTGCCCATTTTATCGGTAAACTCGCTTTGTTTAAGTACTCCGGGCAGCCGACCTCTCAAAAACATTTCATTTAAAATCCATTCGGGCGAAATCGTTGGACTCGCTGGCATTGAAGGTAATGGCCAACACGAACTGATTGAAATTTTAGCTCAGGTTCGAAAAGATTACACTGGCCAGATTCTCTTTCGAGAAAAGGAGAATAAAAACGTTTCTCCTTATGAACTTAAACAACAGGGTTTTTCTTTGATCCCTCCTGATCGGCACAAAGAAGCCGTCGTACTTTCTTTTTCAATCGCTGAAAACGCGATTTTAGGCCGCCACCGAGAAAAATCTCTTCAATCGGGCCCTTTTCTTTCCCTCAAAAAAGTCAAAGAGACAGCCCAGCGCCTCATCCAACAATTTGACATTCGCCCCAAAAATCCAGACCAACTATTGGCCCACTTGTCAGGTGGCAATCAACAAAAACTAGTCGTTGCAAGAGAGACCTCAAACCAGGTTTCGTTTCTATTGGCCGCTCACCCCACTCGCGGTGTTGATATTGGAGCTATCGATTTCATTCACCAACATCTTCTCAAATTGAAATCTCAAGGAACGGGCATCCTTCTGGTCTCCTCCGAGCTTGAAGAGCTGTTGGCCCTTTCTGACCGAATTTGGGTCTTGTACCAAGGCGAAATTGTGGCTGAGATCGAAAAAGAAAAGGCAACCGAAAGACAGTTAGGATTGTGGATGACTCGAGGAGCATCGGAATGAAAACGGGAAGCGTTTTAAAACACCTCGGCGGCCCCTTGGTTGCCATTCTTGTTTCAGGTCTATTAACTAGCCTTTTATTATTGTTGTTGGGTGAGTCTCCGCAAATTTTATGGGAAGCTTTTACCAGTACATTTTTCAATAGTTTTGGCTTGGGCTATACCTTATTTTACACGACTCCACTCTTACTCACCGGCCTTTCCGTAGCTCTCTGTTTCCACGCCGGTCTTTTTAATATTGGGGCCGAGGGGCAACTGCATTTGGGCGCTGCAAGTATCGTCGGTGTCGCCCTTCTAATGCCTCAGTTACCTTGGTATTTTGCCGTTCCTACGGGGATTCTCAGTTCGATGATTGGGGGTGCCCTTTGGGGTTTTATTGCTGGGTTTCTAAAAGCCAAGCGCGGCAGTCATGAAGTCATTGTGACTATTCTTTTAAATTTAATTGGGATTACTTTTGTTAACTATTTGATCTTGTACCCGTTCAAAAACACGCAGGTGCAAAACCCTGAAACTCTCGGGATTGCCAAAAGTTATTTTATTCCCCCTCTATCCTCTCTAACCGCCCTTTTTGGAAGCGAACTCTTTAGAACAACCCCCGTTAATTTCACGCTCTTTTTCAGCCTCATCGTTGCGGTCCTTTGCCATATCTTTCTCTTTCACACAGCCAAGGGTTTTGAGCTACGAGCCCTGGGTCAAAATACTTCCGCAGCTAGATTCAATGGCATTTCGCTCACGAAAAATACGCTTTTGGTGTTTGCTCTCTCTGGGGCACTTTCCGGTTTGGTGGGAGTCAATGAGGTCATGGGGTTTCAGCATAAATTAATTGAGGGTTTCTCTCCTCAGTATGGTTTTACAGGTATTGCCGTAGCACTTATGGCGCGCAATCACCCTTTGGGTATTATTTTAGCGGCCTTACTTTTTGGAGCGATTCATAATGGGGCCAGAGAGATCGAATTTGCGAGCGAAAAGATCACTAAAGAGATTTCTATTTTAATGGAAGCCCTATTGGTCATCCTTATCGCTGGTAATCAATATTTTATCACTCAATTCAACCGATTTTTTAAAAGAGGTCCCCATGATTGAGATACTGGCTTCCAGCCTACGGGTGGCTACCCCTTTAATTTTTGCTGCGATGGGCGGGTTTCTTTGTGAAAGAGCGGGTGTTGCTACTATCTGCCTAGAAGGGGTTTTATTAACTACGGCATGGACCGCAGCAAGCGTCACCTACTTTAGCCACAATCCCTATTTCGGTACTTGTGCGGCTTTGGTTGTTGGGGCTCTCACCATGTCCCTTCACTCCTTTTTAACGGTCAGGGCCAAGGCAAACTCTATCGTAAGCGGAGTGGCTGTGAATTTACTGGCCATGGGGATCACCCCTCTTTTCACTAAACTTCTTTTTGGTAGCCCTACTAATACGGAGGCGATTCCTTTGAACGAGAGAATGGCGCCACTGGCTCTTGTTTATTTAAGCTTTCTCTTGCCGTTATTTCTCCATTTTATCGTCTACCGAACAACTCCAGGATTGCGTCTATTGGCCGTCGGAGACGGCCCCCACGCTCTTGAAACTTCAGGCGTTTCTCCCGCCCGTGTTCGATATTGGGCTTTGGGATTCGGCGGGGCCGTAGTTGCCCTGGGAGGAGTTTATATGTCAATCGCCCATGCGAGCCAATTTACAAGAGATATGGCCGCAGGACGCGGATTCATCGCTCTTTCCGCTTTGATTTTTGGCAAATGGCGCCCTCTTCCCACTTTTTTAACCTGCCTATTCTTCGGATTTACCGATGCGCTGCAAATCCATTTCCAAAGTAGCCCTCTACTAGGCACCACCTTTCCTGTTCAGCTTCTGCAGCTTTTTCCTTATCTAATCACACTCTTCGTCTTGGTAGGCTTTATCGGTAGCGCCAAGCCTCCGCTAGCTATAAGCGAATCCCCTTGATTATTCGGTTAATTTAAGCGAAAACACGGTCAAAATTAGGAGATTCTATGCGCCTTGTTGTTGTTTTTAGTTTAGCTCTTCTTTTCGCATTAAACCACTTAAGAGCGGACCTTCCACTTCTCGGAACGACTTCACAAGTTTCTTACGAAGATCTTGAGGACCAACTTAAAGGGGCTGGACTCCAGGGGTGGATCCATGGAGCGGTCAATGAATATAATCAGTATGTTTTTACCTACCGTGCTCCCGGCAATTTTTTTGACCATCACGAATTCCCCATCACCACTGAAAATCCTGAAGTAGCGAAATTCTTAAAAACGGCAACTCGTCATGACGAAGTTAAAATAAAAGGTTCATTTCTAATAAATGGGGCTCCTATTCGACATATCGATGCTCAAGAGATTTCCATAGTAAAAAAATTTGATGATGGAATGAATATTCCCAAATACTCTCATGAAGCTAAGCTCCCTGAAGAGCTACTTTCCAAAACGGAGCTTATTGGGAAAGTTCATGCCATTGCTAACGAAGGCAAGATCTTAGTCATCGAGTACAAAGATGCGATTATCCCGGTCGTTGTTTCCAAACCGCAACTCACCCAAGGGCTCTTTCGAAATGATAAGATTACTTTAAAGTATAAAGTTCGAGTTCATCCCAAACAACCAGCCCATGTGAGCCTCGATGTCTCTAAACCCAATCCTCTGGTTGTGACCGACAAAGTGGTGAGCTGGCACGAAAAAGACGGTTCGATTACTGGAACTTTAGTTCTTTTCCCGAAGAGCCCCCAAGTGGTCTTTAATGTTTTTGCTTTGCAAGTTGTCGATGAAAACGGCGTTAAACGAGAAATTACTTTAGTTAATTTCGACGATCCAAAAGCTTTTGAAGCCATTCGAAATAAACTTCAAGAAATGTGGGATCAAACCCCACAAAATATTGTAAACGCCAGAAACAAATACTTGAATCTGAATGTCCAAGTAAAAGCTACCGGCAAATTCAATCTAGTCGATCCCGGACAAGCCAACATGCAAATCCTATTACAAGGCCCGGAGAGTATCGAGCGGGTGTCAGTCTCCCAGTAAAGCCTCAACACTTACATCGGAAGAATTCCGGGGCGACGATCCTTGTCCTGATGTTTTTGAGCATAAAATCCAAATCGTTGGATTAGCTCAGTTCTGACTTCATGAAAATCAACCATCTGATCCACAATAAGTTCTCCGGCTAACTTGAAAATATCTACATTGGCTTCATATTCTTTTATTTTTTCGGCCATAAAAGCTTTCTTGGCTTCAGGATCGAGTTCCGCCATTTTGTTGTAATACACAGCATTGATAGCTGGCTCGGGCCCCATAACGGCGATTTTGGCTGACGGCAAAGCAATCGTCGCATCGCAATCAAAAGCTGGACCACACATAGCATAAAGTCCGGCCCCGTAGGCTTTTCTAACAATCAAAGAAATTTTTGGAACATCGGCGTTCGACATAGCATAAATGAGTTTGGCTCCACTTCGAATCATTCCCTCTTTTTCAACTTTAGAGCCGATCATAAATCCTGGAACATCGGCAATAAATAAAATAGGAATAGAATAACAGTTGGCTATTTGAATAAAACGAGCTGCTTTATCGGAAGAGTCGACAAATAATACACCTCCCTTAACTAAAGGCTGATTTGCCACAATGGCAATCGTCTTTCCATCCAGCCTTGCAAATCCGGTAATAACCTCTTTCGCATAAAGTTCTTTGATTTCAAAAAAGGAACCTTTGTCCACAAGAGTCTTAATGACCTGCTTCATGTCATACGCTCGAGCATCGGATTGAGGAATTAGCGACTTTAGATCGGTAACTGGCCTTTCGGGGTCAGATCCGGCCACCGAGGGAAGACAAGCTCGATAATTTTGCGGTAAAAAAGAAAGATAGCACTTAGCTTTTTCAATTGCCTCTTCTTCCGTGGCACACAAAAAATCACCACAACCGCTGGTCGAACAGTGGATTTTAGCCCCGCCCATATCTTCAAGTGTGACCTTTTCACCAATAACCGCTTCGGCCATTCGAGGCGAACCCAAATACATGCTAGCATTTCCTTCAACCATTAATAAAACATCGCAAAAAGCTGGAATGTAAGCCCCTCCAGCAGCAGAGGGACCAAACAATAAACAGATTTGAGGAATCACTCCTGAAAACCTTGCCTGGTTCCTAAAAATTCTTCCAGCTCCTCTTCGGCCTGGAAACATTTCAACTTGATCGGTAAGTCTTGCTCCTGCGCTATCCACTAAATAAAAAAGCGGAATCTGTAATTTTTCCGCAACTTCTTGAATGCGAACGATCTTCTCAACGGTTCGAGCGCCCCAAGATCCTGCTTTTACCGTAGAGTCATTAGCCATGAGCGCGATTGCGCGTCCTTGAATTTTTCCCAGCCCCGTAACCACACCGTCCGCCGGCAACTCAGAATCTAAACAATTGGCATAAAGCCCGTCTTCGACGAATGACCCTTTATCGCACAACAGTTCAATTCTTTTTCGAGCAAAAAACTTTTTGGTCTCAGCATTTTTGTCATGATACTTTTGAGCCCCGCCTTTTAAAATTCTGTCTCGAATGGGTTTAATTTCTTGAATCATATCTTAGTACCTATTCTCCGCGATAAACCGGTTTTCTTTTTTCAATAAAAGCTTTGATCCCCTCAACGCGATCTTTCGAATAGAGAACCGACTTATAGCACTCAACCTCGAAATCAAGCGCATGGTCATAGCTCCGTTCAAAACCTCCCCGAATCGAAAGCTTAGCCTGACGAATTCCGATAGGCCCCGATTCTAATATTTTTTGGGCGAACTGCATGGCTTTACTTAAAAGCTGTCCTGGCGGAACAACGGCATTTAATAAATTTAAAGATAGCGCCTCTTCAGAGGAGAACCTTCGCGCCAGTAAAATAAGTTCCAGAGATTTAGCTAATCCTATGAGCCTTGAGAGCCTTTGAGTTCCACCATTTCCAGGCATGATAGCCAAATCCACTTCAGGGAGTCCGAAGGTCATTTTCTCGACAGCGACTCTAAGATCGCAGGCTAACGCCAACTCCAATCCGCCACCCAGTGCTGTCCCGTTGATGGCAGCAATGGTCGGAATTTTAAGTCTCTCTAATTTGAGGTAAATATTTTTGACATAATCCATTCTCACTAAAATATCTTTTTCATTCATTCCTTGACGCTCTTTGAGATCAGCACCAACACAAAAGGCTTTATCTCCAGCCCCCGTCAAAATTAACACTCGAGCGGTAGAATCGGTTTCAAGTAGGGTAACCAAATGTTTTAACTGCTCAAAAACTTCTTTGTTGAGCGCATTCATTTTTTCAGGACGATTTAATGTCGCTATTACAATCCCAGCTTCGCGACGGATCAATAATTCATTGGATGCCATACCATGAACCTCCTTTTTCCAAAATCTTAGCTAACGAACTATTCAGAGAAAGCCCCACCTGTTTCGATAAAAATATTAGAGCCTCTTCGACCGGCTGCTTCGCAAACAAACCTAATTTCTTTTCGTGAAAGAACAAGTTTTTGATGTCATCACTAGCCACATTTCCGCTTGCCCCCTTCGCATAGGGACAACCCCCGATCCCTCCCATCGAACCATCAAAGCTTCTGACTCCTTCTTCATAACCCGCTTGAATGTTGGCTAAAGCAAAACCATAGGTATTATGCAAATGAAGTGCAATCTTTTCTACCGGGATATAGGAGGCGCTCATTTTTAGAACCGACTTCACTTTTTGTGGCGTTGCAACTCCAAGAGTATCACTTAAAGCGACTTCATTCAGATCTAATTGAACTATTTTTTTGAAAAGAGCTTCTAACTTGAGGTTTGCAATTTCTCCCTCATAGGGACATCCCCACACGGTTGAGACATAAAGCCGTACTTTTCGTTGAGCTCCTTTAGCTATTTTAACAATCGCCTCAACCTCTTTTAGAGTCTCATCGATAGTGGCGTTCACATTTTTTTTATTAAACGTAGAACTAGCTGCGACAAAACAGCTGACCCAAGGAATAGGGAATTGAATTAAACGTTGACAGCCTTTTTCATTGGGGACAAAAGCCATGGTTTCTTGATTTGTCTTTTTCTTAAACCAAGACTCGCAAAGCTTTTCGCTGTCGCTTAATTGAGGAATCCACTTTGGATTAACGAAGCTTGTTATCTCCAAGCGATCAAACTGACAAAGCGAAAGAAGCTCTAGAACTTTTAGCTTATGTTCAAGAGACACCAGTTTTGTTTCCGCTTGCAAACCATCTCGTAGAGTGACATCAGTAAGAATCAAAGTATTAAGCCAATTCTATCAGGGCTTCGCCTTCGTTAACAAAATCCCCGACCTGTTTTTTGACCTCAGTAACTTTACCCGATTGAGAAGCTGATACCGGCACTTCCATTTTCATTGATTCAAGGATCACTATTTCTTGACCGCCTTTAATCGTATCCCCTACCTTAACTTTCACTTCCAATACCGTGCCTGCCATTTCAGATTTAATTATCGCCATAATTAATCTCCAAACGTGTAACCAACTCTCATCATGAGAGTCCAAAGATTGTCTCCTAGATCACCCTCTTTTCGAAAAACTTTGTGATAACGAATGCCTAGGCCTAACTTCAAATTGTCCCCGACTTTAACATCTAAATAGGATCCAAAATTGAGCCCAAACATCGTATCCGTTTTGAGAGAATATTTGAAAAAGTAAAATCCGGGGCCTGCGCCAAGACTCCAATCAAAATCATTGGCTTCTAACACATGAAATTGTGCCGTTATCGTTTCAGTATAAACCGAAAGACCATTGGCACCTCCTGGATGCGAGCTGTATTGAGAGGAAAACATTAGATCCAAAAGCGGGTTGGCCCTAAATCCCAAATCGGCAGCAAAACCAATAGTGTTATTGTAAGTGGCAGCGCTCCCCGTTAAGGCCACATGCCCAATTTGCCCCCCCAAATAGAGTCCATCTACAGCAAACCCCAAGGAAGTCCATCCGAGTAAGGCCAGAAGAAGTGATTTAATTTTCATAGAGTTAACTGTACGCGTGAAGAGTAGAAAAAGGCAAGACTGAGAAATTAGCTCGTTGCAGCAGTGGTCTGTCCGTTCTCTCCAATTGGTGCAGCCGCTTTATAACCACATTCTTTGTTTGGACATCGAATCGAAACCCCATCTTTTTTCGTATAGTGCTCGGTCAAGAAGGGATGCTGACACTGCGGACAGGGATTACCTTTAAGCGGTTTGTCCCAAATCGCATATTTGCAGGTGGGATATTTTGTACAACTATAAAAAATCTTTCCAAATCGTGTTTTTTTCTGGGACAACTCCCCCTCTTTACATTCAGGGCACTTGATTCCAGTCGTGATGGGTTTTGTTGTCTTACAATCTGGATAGGCGGAACAGGCCAAAAACCTACCAAACCGCCCATTTTTTATTATCATTGGCTGGCTACAAGTCGGACACTTCTCATCGGTCGTAGGTTGTGCCACCAAAGTGATAGTTCCATTTTCTTGGGTAAATTCAGAAGTGAATCGGCAATCGGGATACCCCTGGCAAGCTGCAAACTTCCCATTTTTTCCCCATTTAATAACGAGGTTTTTATCGCATTTGGGACACTTGATATCTGTGGGAGTCTCTTCCCGCTTCACATTACGCATTTTTTCTTGCGCGTTTTTTAAAGTCTCTTGGAAAGGAGTGTAGAATTCCTGGAGCGTCTTGACCCAATTCATTTTACCTTCTTCAATCTGGTCAAGCTCCTCCTCCATGTGGGCTGTAAACTTTTCGTCCACAATCGAGGGGAAGTTTTCAACTAAAAGATCATTAATGAGGACCCCTAATTCTGTCGGATAAAAGCGATTTTCCTTCTTCTCAACGTACTTGCGGTCTTGAATGACGGTCAAAATACTGGCGTAAGTCGACGGTCGACCGATTCCCTTTTCTTCAAGCTCTTTAATTAAGCTGCTTTCAGAAAATCGAGGAGGCGGTTGAGTCATGTGTTTTTCATCACTGACGGCGAGACATTTAATAGGTGTGGTGTTTTTCAAGTCGGGCAAACTCTGGGACTCTTCGTCCGTCTCATCATCGCTTTGCCACAACACCAAATACCCCTCAAACCGCAGTACACTTCCGGTACATCGGTAACCGTAGATTTGAGAAGACTTTGCCACCGCCTGAATATCTACCGTGGTCTGATCAAAAACGGCAGACTCCATTTGACTCGCCAAATAACGCTTCCAAATGAGCTCGTACAATTTGAACTGATCAACATCTAAACAATCTCTGATTTTTTCAGGAGTAAACTTAACCGAAGTGGGGCGAATAGCTTCGTGAGCGTCCTGAGCATTTTTCTTGTTTCGATACTCGTTGGGAATTTTTGGCAAAAATTCAGGGCCCAATATTTTTTCAACCAGATTTCTAGCGTCTCTAATGGCGTCGTCCGAAAGCCGGGTAGAGTCGGTACGCATATAGGTGATCAACCCCTGTGCCCCTTCAGGCCCCAAATCAACCCCTTCGTAAAGCTGCTGAGCTAAGGTCATGGTCTTTTTTGCACTGAAATAAAGGCGTTTCGACGCCTCTTGCTGCAAAGTAGACGTAATAAAAGGTGGATAGGGATTTCGTTTTCGAGATTTTTGGGTGACCGAAGTAATGCGCCAAGTTGCCGATTGCGATTCTTCAACAATCTGCTTGGCCCAAGCTTCATTATCGATCGTCAAGCGATCAATCTTTTTGTCTCCGGCCTTAACCAACCTGGCTAGAAACTCCTTATCATTCCCCGATACCTGAGCCTTCACAGTCCAGTAGGGTTGAGAGATAAAGGCTTGAATCTCTTTTTCTCTATCTGCAATCATTTTAACCGCCACCGATTGGACTCGGCCTGCGGATAGCCCCCTTCGGACCTTAGTCCAAAGGATAGGAGAAATTTTATACCCTACGAGACGATCTAGAATCCGCCTTGCCTGCTGAGATTCATAGCGATCTCGGTTCAGTTCGATAGGATTTTCGATAGCTTTTAAAACAGCGGGTTTAGTGATCTCATGAAAAAGAACCCTGTGAATTTTACTCTTGGGAAGTTTCAGAACCTCGGCAACATGCCAAGCGATAGCTTCCCCCTCACGATCAGGGTCGGCAGCTAGGTACACTTTATCCGCTTTCAGCGCCGACTTGGCCAGTTCTTCTACAACCTTCTGCTTGCCCTTGATCATCTCATATACCGGCTCAAAATCTTTGTCAGGATCAACTCCCAGTTGGCTCTTTGGAAGATCCATCACATGGCCGACAGAGGCTTTAACTTCAAAATTTCTACCTAAATACTTCTTTAAGGTCTTTGCTTTAGCCGGAGACTCAACAACAACCAATCCTTTGGCTTTGCCGCTTGAGGTTTCCAACACCTCTTCAGCAGCAACCGCTTTTTTGGTACTTTTCTTTGTGGTTGTTTTTTTCATTCGCCTACAAACTTACCCTCATTTTCAATGACTCCCAATCATTTTTTGACCAGTTAGTTAATCCTGGTTTCAACCAAAGTGGAAGACGAGGGAGAGCCTCCTTGAATTTTGTGCTCATAACCGAAAACGGTAAGAGCGGCAACCGTTTTTATTTCCCGAAGGCCTGCAGGCATCTCTAAGTTCATAGCTTTTTGAATGATTTCATCTTCGATAGCGTGGTCAATAATGCCCCGCATTTTCAATTTCCACAAATACCCTTTTGCCGATTTGGATAATCGAGAATGTTCATCATCACTATAAATTCGATAGACCGGCACCCCCTCACTCCAGTAGGGCCCCGGTATTTCTAATGAGGTCTTTTTTATGTGGTTGATCGCGCCCTCTATGTCCTCATCGGAGAAGCCCCGGGAGGAAAGCTGATCCCAAATTTCCTCAGCATCATAAAAGAGGTCTTTGTTTCGCTCTAGAGACTGCGAAAAAAGCGCCAAGATGTCTAGTATCTTATCTCGCATTTTTTCTCTTTTTTTAAAAAGTTAAGTCGCCGAAAAACGAAATACTACCTATTTACTATTTTTCTTAGAACTTCTAGCTTTGGCAAGCTCTCTTTTTATTATTTTTTTATTGTCGCGTCATTCAACCCAAAAAAAATGGCGTGTTGGAGTTTCAAAAACAAATTTTTGTTGAATCGCTTGATCTAATTGATGAAACAATAATCCTCTACGATAAAAAGGGACCTGATAAAAATCGGAAAGATGAGTGACGCCCTTATTTTTTCTAAACAATGTCTTAAGAAGTTCGAGGTCACAAATCGGAGTTTCCTTTTTTACTTTATGAAGGAAGGTTTGGCTGGGTAATTCCTCAAGAACATCATCGATGGTTAGAACCATTTTTGCTCCTTGTTGAAGAAGTAAATTGCCCCCTTTAAAACTAGGTTCGTCAAATCGTGATCCAATGACAAAAACTTCTCGATTTTGATCTAGAGCAAAATTGGCCGTAATAAGGGAACCGCTTTTCTCTGCTGCCTCGATAATGAGAACTCCCAGGCTTAAGCCCGAAATAATCCTATTTCTTTCAGGAAAATGATGTTTCAAAGGAGGCTCATCTTTTTCGTATTCGGAAACCAACGCACCACCTTTTTCTATGATCTTTTCTGCGAGAATTCTATTTTCAGGTGGATAGATACGCCCTAGCCCGTGCCCCAAGACCGCTACCGTCGTCCCATCAGCCATTAGGGCACCCCAATGAGCGTAGCTATCGATACCTCGGGCGAGTCCACTTACGATTGTAAACCCAAGAGAAGCTAGCTGTTTTGAGAAGCCTAAAGCTGCTTTGATTCCATAGATCGATGGTTTTCGAGTCCCCACAATGGCGAAGCAGGGTTTTTCAAAGGGCTTTCTAAAGCCGTAACTATTTAGTTTTTGAACAGGACTTAAGATTTCGCTAAGCCAAGGACTTTGATTGATTTCAAAGTAGGATGGTGTTTCTGTTGGAGTAGAAATATTCATTTCTACGTTGAAACATTTTAAGAATTTAAATTCAATCTTTCATGGGGAGCGTACCTTAACAAAATAGTCTCAGCTACCCCTTCTTTTATACCTGCACCCTTTGAATGGGCTTTTTTAAGAGGCGGGTCCGATATGTTTCTTTCTAAGTTGCAAAGACTTATAGAGGACCCAGGTTATAAGATTTGATAAGTTTTCTTTAAAGTTTCATTTGATAATGCACCTCATCGTCAAACGGCCAATAACTTTTAGCGCCTTAAACCAACTTCATGGCCGTTTGAACCTCTTAAAAAAACCCATTCAAAGGGTGCAGGTATCTTTCTTTTTGAAAATTAAGATATTAATCGATAGAAACTTCCTGTCTCACCCTTTTGGGGCCAGTGGGTCTATCAGGAAGTTCAGGGAAACTCAATAAACTATCGCCAATTTT
The DNA here is from genome assembly GCA_016875135.1 of Deltaproteobacteria bacterium. Lineage (GTDB taxonomy): Bacteria > Bdellovibrionota > FAC87 > UBA2466 > UBA2466 > UBA2466. The sequence goes on along the minus strand of VGSE01000010.1, from coordinate 12,832 downwards.
TAAAGGTTCCTGGTTTCTATTTACGATGCCAACACTGTAATTACTTCCCAAATAAACGATGCTCACTTCCCCTTTCGAGTTAGGAGTCACTCCATTGCGACTGTTATTTAAGGGATCCGTATCCTCAAATACTTTAAAAAGAAACCCCTCTTTCATTCCATTCTCGCTTCCTTTATTAAGAACTACCAACTCTCCCTGCCTTATAAAAATCCGCTCAAGATCCTCTCCCATGATAATTTGTGGAATCAAATCTCTAGAAGGAAATTCAGCAAGAGTCCTCCGAGTAACTATAGGGATGGGGATTAACCTATCTCCACGATTAACGGGATAAAACTCGTGAGTGAGCTGTAACCTAGTTAAATTCTCTTCACTCCCCAAAACTCGAGCCTCGCCGACAATCCGAACCAAGTCTCCAACCACTGGAGCCCCAGATTGAGTTTTATCTCTTAGTTGTTGAACCTGTCGAACAACGGCCCAATCCATTCCCGGTTGTGCCTTTAAATCTTCACTGAGAGATGCATATACAGCATCAAGAGAGCCGATCCCTTCTTTATCTGAGTAAGCCCCAGTGAGTTCTCCCAAGTATTCTTCGCCTGTCAAAACCAAAAAACGAATCCGATATCTCGATTTTAAAACCCGGTTCACAACAATATCATTATCAATATCACTGACAGTACCGATCCGCTCAGGCCTTAATTTCACGATAGGAATTTGTTTGATGGAATTGCCTGAGGAGTCTTCTCGGTAATAAGCCAACATTCTTCCTATCTCTAACTCATGTGGATTTGTTAACCAGGGATTTTCCTGCCATAGTTTTCTCCATAGAAAGGGGTCTTTGAATCTTATTCTCGAAATATTCCAAAGATTATCCCCGGAACGAATCACTCGCTTTTCGTTCTTATCAAAATTGATTAGCCTTAACCATTCTTGATCTGCTAAGCGTGGCCTAAGAGATAAGCTTCCTAAAACCTTCTCTGCATTTTGTGGATCTAAGTAATATTTATACGGGCGAGCCAAAACTAAAGAGGTCACCATGAGCGCTAGTAAAGTTAGCGTTTTATGCATAAGAGCTCCCTAATTTACAAATCACATTAATGAACTTGAGTTTGAGAATCTTGATCCAACTCGCTCCATTTTTTTCGGGCGATAAGCGAGACGGGTTCTTTAGGAAACTTTTTAATAAGTTGAGATAAAGTGATTTTGGCTTGAGTCTTTTGATTCATCTCAATCAAAGCCAGTCCTCTACGGTACAAAGCCTCAGGCAACTTTAGGGTATAAGGAAATTTTGTCTCAAGAAGATTGATTGCGACAATTGCCATTGCGTACTCTTTATTTTTAAAGTAGCTATCGGCAATCAGATACTGAGCTCTGTCCGCATAAACATGATTCGGATTTTCTCTAATAAATAATCGAAAAGAGTCGATAGCATCCTCATATTTTTTATCGCTGACTAGCTGAAGCCCACGATAATAGTTTTGCATGAGTTCCTGAGAGGAATCGACAATAGTTTCAGAGTCCGCCATTAGTGGAGAGACGAGGCTTAAAGACTCACTTTCTTCTGGTTTGAGTTTAAGTGTCGGTACCGGTTTTTTATCTTCGGAAATTGCTTTTTTCTGGATTAGGGAACCTAACGTCGTCTCGGAACGCTCCGTTGGTTGGGATTTCTTTAACTGTCGTATGAGAGCTTGCAAGCGAGCGATTTCCACCGACTGATCTCGAAGATCGATTTCCAACGCCGCCATCCGGTCTTCGATAGGATTTATCTTGGTGTTGCGGTCTGGACTTTGATGAACACAGCGAGTCAACAAAGGCAAACAAAGTAACACCACAGTTTTTCGCAGTTGGGATTTCATGTTATTATTATCTCGGATTTTTGCAGATTCTTAAATACTTTCTCTAAAACATAACACCAGGGTGGACTAGCTCCTATGCTTGCGAAACTTGATCGCGGCCTGATTTTTAAGAAAATTAAAGAACTGGGCTACTCTTCAGCACAACTTTACGCAGAGCGTACTACGACTACGCAAGTCGAAATTCAAGATAAGGACCACAAAGTCCGCCATTTCGAGTCGGGCGGCATTTCCATCGAACTTGCCCAAATGACGACAGGCACCATTTCGACCTTTCGAACTAATCAGTTTTCAACCGAGGCTGTTTTGGCGCTCTTAGAACCGCGCAATATCCCCATGGGTATTTATAATAGCGCCCCGTCATCATCTAGTTCTCAGTATTCTCTTGGGATGAAATTACAATCGCTTCAGCTTTTAGTAAGAAAAATTAACTTAGATAACACTTTAGTGACTCCTGTACACTTCTTCTATCAAGAAAAACGCCAGAAATTTGAGTGCTGTAACGAATCCCTTGAAATCTCAACAGGAGAAGTTGAAACAGGTGAAGTAAAGTTGCAAGTCAGATCTTCCCACCGAGGGCAAAATTTAAATTTTTGTCATGAAATGTCCAGTAGCAATTTAAAGGACTTAGCTCAACAATTAAATAAACTACCCGAAGAGATTCAACGCAGAATCCGATTGGGATCTACCGAAAGATGGCCACTTCCTCAAGGGGAACTGCAAGTTGCTTGGTCGTCCAAAGCTCTAGCTAAAATGCTGGCCTGTTTCATTCGAGGTTTTGAAGGTGACCTCTTTTTAAAGAATTTTTCTTTTCTCTCGAAAGCCTCTTTACCGCTTCCTTTCAAATTCTCCATTTATGAAAGCCCAGATGTGACTCACTTAGAAGTTGATCACGAAGGAGGCACTAGAAAACCCCTTGTCGTTTTTGATGGCAAATCCCCTAAAGCTTTAGCCTTAGATTCTTTAACAGCTAATGAATTGAACGTCGAATCTACGGGCCACTCTCGACGGGAATCTTTTGAAAGCGTTCCTTCAATCGGATTTTGGCACCCCCATCTCAAAGGCCATTCTAAGGTTGATTCAATCCTGGGAATGATGTCTCAAGGAATTTGGGTGGAGGACCTTGAAATCGATGAATGGGATCTCATTTCGGGACTCGTGAGTCTTCACTTCTCACAAACAAATCTTGTTCATCAAGGACAACTAGGAGAGTCTATAGAGCCCTTCAATTGGACTCTTTCCTTAACAGACCTTTTGGGTTCTATGACCCATTTTTCGACCCAAACAACGACTTGCGGCCTCTTTCATTCTAAGCAAAAACAAAAAATCTTTACCCAATACACCACTCCTGTAGCTCTATCGAGCGCCTTAAACCTACCCGGTTCAGTTCCGGCTTCACACTATTGGGAATAATGTAACCACGCTAGCCCACCTTATTTAGATTGCCCCCACTGCTCACCTATTCCCGTTTGCCGTAACCGTATTGGCCTGGTATAACTCGGCTTCTATATGTTTCCGATTCTAAACAAAATCGATAAAGCTTTAGAAACTAAAGCCAAATGTACTTTGATCGATAAAATGGGGAAATACCTCCACGGCAAAGTTACCGATTCTTGGATCCGCTTTTCAGGTGGAAAACTCCGAGGAAAACTTGTTTTTGAATCGGACGAAAGAGGGGCATTGGAAATGGACGCTAACGATATTTTAGATATCGTTATTTCAAAGGAATAAACTGTGATCGTTGGAATTCCAAAAGAGATTAAAAACAGAGAAAACCGAGTAGGACTGGTCCCTTCGGGCGTTAGGGCTTTTATCGCTCAAGGGCACAAAGTCATAATCCAAAAAAATGCCGGCGTAGGAAGCGGTATTTCTGACGAACAATTTAAAATGGCTGGAGCCACTCTTGTTGATACCGCTGCAGAAGTCTGGGCGGCCGACATGGTTATGAAAGTTAAAGAGCCTCTTGCCGATGAGTTTAGACACCTTCGGCCCGGACTCATTCTCTTTACTTACCTTCACCTTGCCGCTGAGAAAAAACTCACTGAAGAGCTGGTTGAGAAAAAAGTCACAGGCATCGCTTATGAAACAATTCAGGAAGCTGACCATTCTTTGCCTCTACTTCGACCGATGAGCGAAGTGGCCGGAAGAATGTCCATACAAATCGGGGCTTATTACCTGCAAAGTAGCTGGGACCAAACCAATTCAGGCAAAGGGGTTCTGCTCGCTGGAGTTCCTGGAGTTATGCCAGGGCATGTGACAGTTTTAGGCGGTGGAGTTGCCGGAAGTAACGCTGCAATGGTGGCTTTGGGAATGGGTGCACAAGTGACCATCATTGATCAAGATGTCAGACGTTTAGAATACCTAGAGCACATTTTTGGGGGAAGACTTCTTACCTTAATGTCCAATATGGATAACATTGAGGAGAGTGTAGTTAATACCGACCTTTTAATCGGCTCGGTTCTAGTGCCTGGTGCCAAAGCCCCCAAGTTAGTCTCACGCAAAACCATTTCTCAAATGAAGCCGGGTTCGGTCGTGGTTGACATTGCTGTGGATCAAGGCGGGTGCGTGGAAACTTGTCGCCCCACTTCTCATGAAAATCCAACTTTCTTAGTCGATCGCGTAGTTCATTACTGTGTCACCAACATGCCAGGAGCAGTGAGTCGGACTTCCACCTTTGCTCTGACTAACGTCACTTTAAAGTATGCTCTTCAAATTGCGGAAAAAGGGGCCGAAGAGGCTGCAAAAAGCAATCTCGCCATCCGAAAAGGATTCAACACCATTGGGGGCAAACTTATCCATCCGCAGATAGCTGAAGCTCACAACATGCCCTTTACTCCTTGGGAATTTTGATGCCGAATACCAATCTCGTCATAGTTCCAACTTACAACGAAATTGAGAACATCACTCAGCTTCTGCTTAAGTTGACCGAACAGGTTAAAGATGCCGATATTTTAGTAGTCGATGACAGCTCACCGGACGGCACTGCCCAAGCCGTGGAAGTCACTGCAAAGACGCACCCACAAATTCATTTGCTTTCCCGGCTAAAAAAGGACGGACTGGCCGGAGCTTATCTAGCCGGATTTCGTTGGGGACTTGAGAGACACTATGAACGCTTTGTTCAAATGGATGCTGATTTCTCCCATAGTCCAGCGGATGTTCCTAGATTGTTACAAGCTCTTGGGACTTACGACCAAGCGATGGGATCTCGTTATATTAAAGGAGGATCTACTTCAGGGTGGACGCTTCCTCGTATTTTCATTAGCCGAGGTGGGAACCTTTATGCGAAGACTGTTTTGAATCTACCTTACAGTGATTTGACTGGGGGCTTTAATGCTCACCGCAGAAAAGTTTTAGAAACTATCGGACTTAACGAAATCACATCTCGTGGTTACGCTTTCCAGGTAGAGCTCAAGTATCGCACTTTTAAAATGGGTTTTACTCAAATCGAAATTCCTATTCTCTTTGAAAATCGTCGCTTAGGGGTTTCTAAAATGTCCCAAGATATCGTTAAAGAGGCTGCCTTCAAAGTTTTACAACTACGACAGCTTAATCTTCGCTGATCATGAATTCGATCCAATTGAGAATCGAAAAGCTAAAGTCTCAAATTAATGAAGCCAATTACAGATATTATGTCCTAGATAGTCCCACCCTTTCGGATGCCGAATACGACCTTCTTTTTAAAGAGCTTTTAAAGCTTGAAACCAAACACCCCGAATTAAGAGATCCGGCTTCTCCCACTCAAAAGGTCGGAGGGCCACCCTTAGAAAAGTTTACTAAATATCGTCATCGCGAACCGATGTTGAGTCTGCAAAATATTTACTCCGAAGAGGAGCTCGTCGATTTTTATGACCGCTGGGCTTCGGTGATAGGCAATAACTTTTCAGTGATGGGAGAGCCCAAATTTGACGGACTAGCCATTGAGTTAGTTTACGAAGAAGGAATCCTTACCGTAGCCTCAACGCGTGGAGATGGAGAAACCGGGGAAAATGTCACAGAAAACGTCAAAACCATTCGTTCCGTTCCTTTGAAGTTACGAGGAGATTATCCGAAGCTTCTTGAAGTCCGCGGTGAGATTATAATTTTTAAAAAGGATTTTGAAGAATTAAACAAAGAGCGAGCCAAACAGGATGAGCCACTATTTGCTAATCCTAGAAATGCTGCCGCAGGTTCCATTCGACAACTCGATCCTAAAATTGCAGCTCAAAGACACTTGGATCTCTTTTGTCATAGCCTAGGTAAAATTGAAGGGGCCAACCTTAAAACTCAAGTGGAGTTAGGAGAGCTTTTTTCCCATTGGGGCCTTAGAACCCACGCTTTAAAAAAAGAACTTCGTACTCAAAAAGAAATACAACGTTTTTTTGTTGAAGTAGAGGGGCTGCGCGACTCTTTACCTTATGAAATCGACGGAATCGTTTTAAAAGTGAATGAATTGAAAAACCAAAGAGAACTTGGGTTCGTAGCAAGATCCCCTCGGTGGGCGGTAGCCTATAAATTTAAAGCCCAAGAGGGGATTACCGTTCTTAAAGACGTGCACTTCCAAGTGGGAAGAACCGGTGTCATCACCCCCGTCGCCGTGCTCGAACCTGTCTGGGTAGGTGGAGTCGAAGTCAAGTCGGCAACTCTTCATAATGAAGATCAGATTAAAGCTTTGGGACTAAAAATCCATGACACAGTCGTTGTAAAACGGGCCGGCGATGTGATCCCAAACATTCAAAGCGTCATCACAGAAAAAAGAACCGGCAAAGAAAAGACAATACACTTCCCCAAACAATGCCCCTCTTGCAAAGATGCTATCATTACTAGCGAGGACGAAGTGGCTCATCGTTGTATCAATGTGGCCTGTCCAGCACGATTGGCTGAGACTCTCAAGCATTTTGCTTCTAAGAGAGCTATGAATATCGAAGGGTTGGGGGATAAATGGATCGAAATACTTCTTGAGAAACAGTTAATACACCATTTCTCAAGCCTCTATGATTTAACCCCGGAGCTGCTGCAAACTTTAGAAAGACAGGGGGAAAGATCGGCACAAAAGCTGGTGGATGCGATTCAAAAAACCAAAAACAACGCCTTAGATCGATTTATCTTTGGATTGGGAATTCGATTCGTAGGCGAACGAACTGCCGAACTTCTCGCTATTCACTTTCGAACCCTCGATAAATTTTTAAATGCGACTGAGGAAGAACTTCTAAATGTCGAAGAGGTCGGAGAAAAAGTTGCTAAAGCTATTTTACAATTTATTTCCGATAAGAAAAATCGAAACGAAATCAATCGGCTCATTGAAAAAGGTATAACCCCTAAGCCTCTAAAATCGTACGGGGGAACAACACTACAAGGGAAAACTTTTGTCATTACTGGCACTTTGCCAACCCTTTCTCGCGATGAAGCGGCCGATCTTATCCGTACTCATGGTGGCAAAGTAACAGGAAGTATTTCAAAGAACACCGATTATTTAGTGGTAGGAGAAGAAGCAGGATCTAAACTCACCAAAGCTCGGGAATTAGGAGTCAAAGAACTTTCAGAGGCCCAACTAAAAGCCCTAGTCGGCTAAAGCCGATGCTACCGTTTTAACAAATTTAGCCCCTTGATAAACGAAGGCTGTGTACACCTCAACTAAATCAGCTCCGGCTCGTCTCATCTTTAGTGCTCTCTCAGTGGAATCCACCCCTCCAATAGCAACTAAAGTCTTTTCTCCTTTTAAAATTTCAGCAGCCCAGCCAACACGCTCTAAGGAGGTTTCAAATAACTTGGTTCCGGAATACCCCCCTTCCATTCTTTGATATTGCTCCAAAGCAATTTTTCGAGAAGTGTTGGTCAAAACACAACCGGTCAATTTTGAGCTAGAGCGAATCTTCTCTAAGAGTTCAGTTAGAGCTTCTTGGGACAAATCGGGTGCGAGCTTAACCCAAATCGCTTTGGAAGGGGCTATGGCCTCAAGCTTTTCTAGGAACTCTACAGACTGAAGATCTCTTAACCCTTCGGTATTGGGGGAACTGAGGTTGATTACAAATCCATCAACTTCATTCTCTAACTCTTTAAAAAGCTGTTGATAATCCTTGAGAGCAGATTCGTTGGAGGTACTTTTGTTTTTTCCAATGTTAGCAAGAATGGGGACAATACAACGACTACGAAAATGTAAAATATTTTTCTTAAACTCCTCCACACCGCAATTATTAAAACCCATTTGATTGATAAGCCCCTGCGGAGCCACTCGCCATAGCCTAGGTTTAGGATTTCCCGTTTGAGGTAATGGTGTAACCGTACCCACTTCAATAAATCCAAATCCAACCCTGGATAGTGACGCAAAACACTCTGCGTTCTTGTCAAATCCGGCCGCCAACCCGAGTCGATTCGGAAATTTTAGAGCATCAAGTCCCTTGATCTTGATACTTAAGACTTTTGTTTGAGATAAAACAAAACTTTTTGGAAGAATATATTGATAAATTTTTAGAAAACAAACAGCCACCTGATGGGCGAATTCGGGGGGAAACTTAAGTAATAAATGATGAACTAGCCAGAGCATCTTGATTCATATCTATATCACACCTATTGAATCAAAGCTGCTCCTTTGGATTTTTCCCGAGAAACTGCTATCTCGTTGCATTCCCTTTGAGTCAGAGAAGAGGTTCCATGCTTTTTAAACTCCAGACAATTAAAGAAAAGTCTCATTCCAGTGCCGTTGGTGAGTTCTACTTTGGCTGGAAGTTGGTTTTTAGCGTGCTTAAGCCAGGAAGCAACGGGAACTCCGTAAACCACAGGTTGTTTCTGCGCTTGACTGAAACTCTCGTTGCTTTCCGACTCTATATCATCTTCCTCAAAGTTTACTGCGAATCCGGAGGATTCGAGCTCTTCATCTTGATAGATTGAAGGGAGGTTTTCAGCTTGTTCAAATGAGCTTGAATCTCCTTCTTCAGAGCCGACACTTTCGATGTCAGATTCAACTTGTTGGCGACTTCTATGACTTGAGCTTTCATTCTGTTCTCCTTGATTTAAATGTTTGGTTTTTTTTCTTAAAGCCAATCTTTTTCGAGAAGACGACGACACCTTTGTCTTGGAAGAGAGATGAGAGAATTGTCCATCTTTGAATAGATGATGAGACGCGATGTAATATCCTGAAGCCCCTAAAAATAACAGACCAGCAAAGACAGTTCCTCGCACTGCGCCCTCCCCGTTTCTCCACCTCCCGCCTCTGCAATGTCAAAGCCAACAAAAAACCCAAAGGTATGGCTTTACTTTGGGCGGGAATACCCAAAGTAAAGCCATACCTTTGGGTTGGATCTCCCAAAAGTTGTCACAGGATAGCAAAAATAGGGCACTCACTAGACAAATGCGAATTGACTCCCTAAAATTTCTTATATGTTCAATCGTGCAATACTATCTTTTTTTATCTTCGCGGGATTTCCACTATTTAGTGCCAAGTTTGAGATGAAGGACTTAGCTTATCGAAATCTTGTCTTGGTTAACTCCGAAGCTCTTTTGGAACGCACTGTGGCCGTTTCCCACTTTGCTTCAGGTTGGCTTGAGTTAACCCCAGATAACCTTGAGAATTTATCGGCTGAATTCGAATTAGACGTTCGCACTTTTGAAACGGGTCTTGAACTTAAGAATATTCAATTAAGAGAACAGCTTCTTTCGGCGAAGGAGTTTCCCATTGCTAAAGCCACTTGTTCTACCTCAACCGGCTTTCAAAAGACTAAATTAGTAGACCGCAAACCGCTGGCAGTGCCTGTTGAATGTTCCATCAAACTAAAAAACACGCAAAAAACAATCCCCATGAACTTGAAATTAATTTACTTTAAAGAAAATGAAGAATCGCGGCAGAGATTAACTGGAAATCTTTTAAAAGTATCAACAGTTTGGGATTTAGATTTAGCCAGTTTTGGGATTGTGATCCCTGCTAAATACAGCGCCTTGATTGCTAAAACGGTTCAAGTCACTGTCGATATGGTAGGTTCGGATCGTCTTCCGGACAATACTCTCTCACTTCCCGAGGGGCTAAAAAAGAAATAGTCCACGCAGCTTTTTAAATGATTTTGATGGGTTTAACGTTAAAAGCGACCCAAAAGAAGATTCCAATTCAACTTAAAAATCGTAATGCTATCATTATCAAGATTGGCGTACAGATATTGACTGTCTGCCGAAATACTAAACTTAATAGGACTCATCGGTAAAAAAGCTACCGAATTGCCCGACTCATTAATGACATAAATTCCAGAAGGATAAGTATTCCCAGGAACCGCTTGGTGTTGAACAAATAAGTAGTCCCCAGAAGAAGCCACATTGACGGCATTCAAATTGGTATTTTCAGAAACTTCCGCTATTCCGCCATCTGGCAAAAAAGCAAATTGTCTTAAAGCAGCTCTAAACGCAACAAAGATTTTATCTCGATAGGTAATTCCCCCTAAAACACAGCAAGTACCACTGTTTCTAGCTTGATAACGAATCAATTTATCATTTTGTATATTAAGCCCAGATTCACTCACGCTTAAAGCGACCGCAACATCTTGCTCTCTAAATCCATAAAAATAGGGCTGAGTCGGATGAGGAATGATTGCCCGATAAACAAACCAGGGATCCATCGGAACCGAAATTTCACTCCCACTCCTTGGAGGATATCTAAAAAGTTCCCGCGCCGCATTTTTATCTGTGGTATCAATTAAACTTGCCCCTGCGGCACCGCTGGTTAAAACATAATTTCCTCTTACCCCTACTGCTCCAGAGGCATAATTATCGGGAGTCCATCCCCCCATCGGCGAAAAGGCTTGAATATTATCAGAAAAAGCATATTGCATTCTTGGAGAGAGTGGATTTGTTCCCACATCCCAAAGTGAAAATCCAAAGGGTCTTCCTACTAAAAATAGAGTGGGTCCTGAGACAACCATTTGAGTAGTAATGGTCGTCTTTTGATCAAATCTAACCGACATGATGGGTGAGATTCCTGCCGGAAAAGACCGCCCCGGCGTTATAACCCCTCTTTGAATTAGGTTGGGCAGCCTAGAGTCGGTGCATCCCGAGATAAAAATTGCTAAAATGAAAACACGATGTAAAAACTTAAGTTGCATAACAGACCTTTTCTTTACTCTAATACCACTGCAAACAACGAACCATAATGCAATCGTTGATTTCATTAGTGATTTTGGCTTATTGTTCCTCTCAAAATTGTTAATGATTTGTCTGTCTGTTTTAGGTGTGGACACCCTGTTTACGTCATTGCTGTCTAACAATTTGACAGTTTATTTTTCTTTTCTAGGCTCAAATTTCATGGCATCGGCTTGCAGTTACTAGGAGGGCCCTAGTGGCCGAAGGAGCGGAACGTGAAGCAAGGCGCAAGATTAATCCTAAAACCCCAACAGTTTTTTAATCAACTCCAATGGTCAACGCATCACTGGCTGATACTACTGACCTTTTTAGTGGTCACAGGGGTTGAAGCCCATTTGGGATCCCAAAGTGCTCTTTACCGATGGCTGTCCAGCTCTCTTTCCAGTAATACGGGAATCAATTCCGACATAACTTTGTGGTTTGTCGTCTGCTTTAAGCTAGCCATTATCGCTGTCGCCAGTTACTTATCAGCCTTTTTTATTTGGATCATCGGAAGTTTAATTGGAGAGCGTAACAGCCAAAGAGTTTTATTCCGAAGGCTTGCGATAGTTTTCACTGTAGTCCTTAGTGCTTACACCGCACAACATTTAAAACACCTTTATCCCTGGATGGAGACGGTCAGTTTTTTTCTTTACACATGGGGACTACTCCTAGGTTACTTTGCTATCCGAGAACAATTTAACTTAACCCATTTTGAAACTTCAGTGGTAGGTGTCTTTGCCATCATTTTAGTGATTGCCTCATGGATGGGCACCAACCGTTTGATGATTGAGGCCGCCAACAGGTACCAATCTGAACTTGCAAAAGTAAATTCAATTAAAACTCCCCGACTCCAAATTAAGCGCTAACAAATCCCTTAAAAAGAAATCTAGATTAACCTGCTTATTGGTCATAAGATTATTAGAATTAATCTTATGAACCAACCATGGATAAACTGCCTTTTATCTCTTTTTGCTTGTCTATCTTTTTTTATTACTCCGACCGTAGGAGCCATGAACCATCACTTAGGTTTTTTTTCAAATCCCTACTTTCCCTTTGTCACTTCCTTCACTTTGGGCCTCTTAACTTGGCTACTCTTGAGCCTTACTTTAAAAATTCAGCCTGGACAACGAAGAGAGAAGCTCACTCTAATCCTCTCCAGTTTTTGGGTAGTTGTATTTATTTTTCTCTTCTTTAAACACATCCCCCTGACGAAAAGCTATCCTAATGCTTTGGACGGTTTAGGTCTCTTTTTAGCTTTCGTCTTAAGTGCCTGTATCACTAGAGCGTTGGCTCCGCGAGATTTAATGCGGTTAATTGGACTCTTATCCATCGCTTTTCTTTTGGGAGACTTCATTCAATTTAAGAAACTCACTGCCAGCCCCGGCTCGCCCCAAAGGCAGCCCCAACTTTCTGCTAACAGTCAATCGATCCTCCATATCGTTTTAGATAGCTTTAGTTTTGAGAATGCTGCTCTCAACAATCCAGCTTTTCTAGAGCAATCGTTACAACTTGCAAAACGGCATAATTTAACTTTCTACACCAACCATTTCTCAAATTATCCAGCGACTATCTATTCTGTGCCCGACTTTTTAAAGAGTAATTCCAACGAAAAATCCTCCGTGGGATTCAGAGAACCCAACACCAACACCCTTTTTCATTATTTTTTTGAGCGCGGTTACGAGATCTATATTTACGGTCATTACTTGCCTTATTGCCTTAGATTTAAATCCATAAGCCGTCACTGTCAGATCAACAGTTCTAATGAAGCCAAGCTTTCTTTCGAATTTAATAAATGGATTGAGCTTTATTTCACTGAATTTTCAACTGCATTGACGCGCATTATCGCTGCCAACCATCCCTATTCATTCGTTTCAAGGTATCCCGAAAATGCCCTGCAACTCATA
>VGSE01000009.1 GCA_016875135.1 Deltaproteobacteria bacterium | reverse complement strand
TGCGCACAACTGACAACCATTACACACAAGGAATGCAACAAGCACTTGAGTTTGACATTATCAAACTCAAACAAGCATCGTAAGCGCGCTACCCACAGAATGTTGCAAAACCAATCTTAAATCATTAGCTTCGCCGACATGACAAACACTCAATTTTTGAAGCTGGCAATATTACAACTTTTGGATGAGCACGACGCTAACTTTTACACAGTTAGCGACATGATTAATTTGCTTTTCTTAGATTATGAAGAAAATTCCTTTTTTGATGGGTTGATTGTGTTTCTTTAAATAGTTCATACTAAAGTTAAGGAAGTAACGTTTTTAGGAGGTCCTATGAATACAAGATCACTGATGAAACCAAGTTTTTGGAATTTAGTTTTCATAGTGTTAAGTATTCACACAGGTCTTTTCGCAGAAATAATAGGAGGATGTAACGGTACCGCATGTGGCTCCTATGCTGGTTGTCTGAAAAATGGTAGGCCAGGGATTTGTCAACCTGACTGTACTTGTCTAACTCAACCATTGGAAGGCGAAGGGCCAAAAACCTGTCAGCTTCAAGAATTCAAAGTTTTCTCACATCCGTCCTGCGCCGCCCAAAACACAAGGACAAAATGCCTGGAGGTGAAACACCTTTGGAGATTCGGCTATAAGTGTACAGAAAGTCATAGAGGCACTTGCATAAGAACTTGGGGGTATGGAAACCAAGCAAGTTCTTTTCCATGCATAGCTAGAGGCCATGAATGTTCGGACCCAAACAATCCGCCGCAGCCAACAGGCCAGAGCGTCAAACCTTGTAAATGCAAAAGAAATATACGCAACTGTACGGATGATTGGGGCTTTCACCCATAGCTGAACGGATAAGCAACATAAAAGCCCATTTCTTGTTGGGTTATAGTGGCCGTAAATAAAGTTATAGCGAGTAAACAGCGATTTAATGGGCCCTCCCGGGGCTAGATCCGCCGCCGCGAGTTTCTATACGATTAATTTGCTTTTCTTAGATTATGAAGAAAATTCCTTTTTTGATGGTTTGATTATGTTCTTTAAAACAAGTCATACTGCTATTAATGAATTAATGAAAATTTCTTTTAGGAGGCTTTGTGCACTCTCTTAAATCGCTATATCTTTTTTTGACAATACTGGTGCTTCTTTTCAACGTAAATCAGTTGCAAGCAGAGGCACTCAACCCAAATGCATTGCAAGCAGTGCCAAGACCAAGACAACATAGAACTTGTATGAACATTTTCGGCGTAATTTGTAAAATACCCCTTGGTAGACAAGAACCTTGTTATCCTACGTGTACGCCCGGACCCTTGGTCCCAGTCTCTTCTAACCTCATGGATTGTCCGTTTCAAAGGGGTATTAATGCTAACGGGCCTGCTGCATTATTTTGCAGGGGCCCCCAGCTTCATAGAACTTGTATGAATTTTCACGGCAATAAAAAATGTAAAATACCCCTTGGTAGACAAGAACCTTGTTATCCTGGGACTCCTGGGTTCAACGATAAGTGTATTGAGGGACTCCCGGTACCGGCCCCTTCTAACCTCCGGGTTTGTCCGTTTCAACCGAATATAAATCCTAACGGGCCTGCTGCAATTTGGTGTCGGCCTCGGCGGTAGGGCTCTAGTGTTTTTATTTTTGCAATAGGCTTTGGGTGGGAGTTAACCAACGTTTTTGTAGGTTAACTCCAATCTATTTTTATAACTCTCCCACGTCTGTTTAATGCTTTTATGTCCTAGCCACGAAGCTATCTCTTCAATCGAGTGGTTTTTATTCAGCATTAAATCCGTAAATCCTTCCCCCTCCCATTCAGACGGAGGAATATTTATTTCGCGGATTACCCGTTGAGCAGTTCTCCAGAAAACCGGATCTAACCTCTTCTTGGGCATAATGGAGACTTCAAATTCTTGAACATAAATTGCCGGTAAATATGCGCTCTCAATTAGTACCTCTTGTTTTAATCTCTAATGGATAGCATCGCGTCGAGCCGTATTTATTGGAGTCATGTTATGAAATGGCTCCCGGGGAGGGAATCGAACCCCCGACGCGGTGGTTAACAGCCACCTGCTCTACCGACTGAGCTACCCGGGAACAGAATCCGCATATTGTCAAAGGTTAAGCAACTTGTAAAATCCAATTTTTAAGTTCTTAAAACTTTCAAGATCTGTTTAGAAGCCGACTTTAAAGTGTCAAAAACCCCTACCCCTTTAACCGCTACAGCTTCAAATTCCTCAGCTCCAAACGTATTAAGCTGGTCATGAAGCACCCTGACAGGAATGGGGTTCTCTACATCTCGCTTGTTCCATTGGAAAACAAAAGGAATCTGGTGCATGTCATAGCCCTGTTCCCTCAAATTGCTATCCAAAGACTTTAAACTCTCAAGGTTGTCTTCCATTCGGTCAACGTTAGAATCGGCTACAAACACAATCCCATCGACCCCCTTTAAAACCAACTTTCGGCTAGCATCATAAAAATGCTGACCCGGAACCGTATAAAGATGAAATCGAGTCTTGAACCCTCGAATCTCACCTATATTTAGCGGTAAAAAGTCAAAAAATAATGTCCGCTCAGTTTCCCCCGTCAATGAAATCATCTTGCCTTTACTGTCGGGATTCGTCGTGTTGTAAATATACTGAAGATTGGTAGTCTTTCCTCCCAATCCAGGACCGTAATAAACGATCTTACAATTTAACTCTTTAGCAGCGTAGTTAATAAACGACATTATTCCTTACCGTACTATAACAAAACACGATTCTGAAGCGCTTTACCTAAAGTCGCCCCATCTAAATATTCAATTTCAGCCCCAACCGGGATCCCGTGAGCTATTCGACTCACCTTGATGTCATTGTATTTGATGAGTCTTGCAATATACAAGGCCGTTGTGTCCCCCTCCACTGTCGGGTTGGTAGCGAGAACCACCTCTTTCACCTGCCCTTGCTTGATCCGATTCTGAAGCTCTCGAATTTTAAGTTTTCCTTCGTCAATCCCATCCAAAGGGGACAAAGAGCCATGAAGAACATGGTACTTCCCTTGAAACTGTCGACTTTTCTCAAAGGCCATCATATCCGACGGCTCTTCTACTACGCATAAAATTTCATCAGATCGTTCAGGGTTGTTACAAATTTCGCAAATCACCTCTTCCGTAAATGTACAACACTGACTGCAAGAATGAAGTCTTTCTCGGGCGTTCTTAATAGAGTCAGACAGAGTCAAAGCAAAGCTTTCAGGCTGTCTTAAAATAAAGTAAGCCAACCGCGTTGCGGTCTTCTCACCAACTCCAGGCAGTTTTTTTAACTCACAGATCATCTCATCAAGTGCTTTTAGCCCGCGAGCTGTGTTCCCATTTTTGAATTCCATTAGATCTCCACCCGAACATCGACAATCTCAGCACCAAAGATTTCCTTAGCTTGAGAAACTGCCGGATGCTCCAAAGCATCTTTTCGTAAAGCTGCCTCTTCTTGTTGTCGTCCTTTTTCTAAACTTTGCCTGACATTAACCCCTAAGTTAGAAAAACTTAACGACGATTCGGACCCAAAGAAAGTTTTAAGAAAATTTGTAGTGTCTTGAACGTTTTTGTTTTCACTCGCTTGCTTCTCATAAAAACTGCCTTCGCCAAATCCCAAAGTGACCGCTTTTCCGTTGTTTAGATTGTCCAACTTAAAACTAGCGTGATTAAGTAATGCTCCCAATAAAGGCCGTTTCTTCATAACAAACTCGACAAAGGCTCTCCAATGGCCTTCGGGCGTTGCTTCTCCGCTCGCCTCAAATGATCTGTCCTTAGCAAGCACGGGCATCGGCTCCTCTATAGCAGGGGCCGGCGTTTCCATCATTCTTTGAGGCATCTTTTCAGGTTTAGAAACCACTTCAAGTTTAGGAGCCAACTTGAGTTCTCTTTTTTCTGGGACAACCTCTTCGGGTTCTGCCGCACTTCCATCCTCAGTCATTTGGATTTTATTTTTATCCCCGGAAGAAGCGTCTGGAATCGACTGCTGCCATTGATCTAATTCTTCTAATTTTGTCATGCGAACCGAAGCCACTTCTAAAACAAACCTCGGCAAACTACTCCAAGAGATTTGGCTAATCGTTTTTGAAAGAATCTGTGCCATTCTCTCAAGCTGCACTAAAGAACAAATTTCCGCCAAAGAAGACAGCTCTTTAAATCTTCCTGCGGAAACATCTAAAGACTCGGCAGTTAAAGTTTCTTTGGAATCCTTAGCCGCCTGTATCAAATAGAGAAAACGAAGCTCTTCCAAACAACGTTCAGCAAAATGCTTTAAGTCGACACCCGAAAGATAGGCTTCAGAAATTAAAGCCAGCAGTCTTTTGATATCTTTATGGATAATAAACTTCCAATAATCGGAAACAACATTGGTTTGGCTAATTCCTAGCGCCTCAACCACCTGTTTCTCATCAAAAGAAACCTTTTGTTGATGGGTTCCAAAGTAGGAGAGCACTTGATCCAAAAGTGACAAAGCATCTCGAAGACTTCCATCGCTATGGCTTGCAATTAATCGTAACCCCTCTTCAGAAATCACAATCCCTTCGGTCTCAAGAATTTGCTCGATTCGATTAATAATCTGCTGACCAGTCAGCCTTCTAAATTCAAACCGCTGACAACGCCCCAAAACAGTTAACGGAATTTTTTGAGCCTCAGTCGTAGCAAGCAAAAAGATCACATGGGCCGGTGGTTCTTCTAAGGTTTTAAGAAGCGCATTAAAGGCGCTCAACGAAAGCATGTGAACTTCGTCAATAATATAAATTTTGTACGTTCCTGTGGCAGCTCCATAAGCTACATTGTCTCGGATACCTCGAACGGCCTCGACACCATTGTTTGAGGCCCCGTCAATTTCAACTACATCAACCGAACGACTCTCTGAAATCGCAGTACACTCACTACAAATATTACATGGGATAGCATCCTTAACGTTTGGACAACGAAGAGCCTTAGCAAAAATCCTAGCTACCGATGTTTTTCCAATCCCCCTGGCACCACTAAAAAGATAGGCGTGAGAAACTCGGTTCAAACGAATAGCGTTGGTCAGAGTTTGTACTACGTGACTTTGTCCCACCAGATCTTCAAAACATTGGGGACGCCACTTTCTTGCTATTGCTAAATAGGCCATATAGAGAGAAAAGAAGGCTCGGGTGACCTGCGTCGCACAAATCTTTCTGCTACCGCTGCTTCCTTCCGGACCTGACGGGGTTTGCAAAAGTCCGTCGCACAGGGCCGAGCCACAATATACCTATGAATAAATAGTTGAGTTTTTAAACCCCGACAATCGGATTCTTGTCTTATAATTAAAATAATTTAAGGAGCCCCCATGAAAAACAAACTTTTTATAAAAACCGCTTTGTTGGTCCTTTTTTGTGCTTGCTGCGCCGCGCCCAAAAGTCAGGCCTCCCCCCTAAGTTTAGCCAATTTCAAGCTGGGTTACGCTAAAACTTCGCCTAAGACGATCGACTCAAGCTCCTCAATTGATTTGGGTTGGACACCCAAACTCGACCTATTGTTATTTGTTCTTCGCGGCGAAATCGGCGCCTTCGCTGCCAAACGATCGGCAAATAGCAGTTTTTTAATCTCCAACTATGAAGTTCTTGGCGGCATACGACTTCTCCCCGGGTTAATCTTTGAAGCCGGTGGAGGGCTTCAAAATTGGCATGGTGCGGGTGGGGTTTTTCCAGTAGCGACCGGCGGCGTAGTGCTAAACTTGGGTACAGCCCTCGATCGACTCTATTTTAATTATTGTTATGCCTTTAACAAAAACAATGAGACAAAAATTCTAAAGTTGGGTATTGGTCTAAATCTTTAGAATGAACTCTTTTAGAAAAGAATGGTCACAGTGGTGGCAAAATCTGCCTCTCAATAAAAAAATTGCCCCTCTCCTACTTTTAGCCACTTATTGGGCCGTTCTACACAAACTTAATGGATTAAGAAACGATCTCGTTATTAGCAGTTTGTTACCGACCCTTCTTTACTATTTGGGGCCAAGACTTTACCCCGTCTTTCAATTCACTCTTCCCCTTTTTCTCACTAGCATTATTTACGATAGCCAACGTTATTACGCCGACTATATTCGCGGCCCGATCCATGTCAGAGAACCTTACGAGTTTGACAAATATTTTTTTGGAATCCCCACCGCGTCGGGCAAGATGACTCCCAATGAATGGTTTCAAATTCACACTCACCCTATTCTCGATTTTTTCTGTGGCTTGGCTTACATCATTTTTATTCCAATCTATGTTTTCACAGCCGCCTACTTTCGCTTCTGGGCGAGTCGAACGGGCACTTACTTAAGACACCCTCGGAGCATTCTCTTAAGATCCCCTCAAATGATGTGGGGATTTTTCTGGCTGAACATGATTGGATATTCCACTTATTACTGGTATGCGGCCTCTCCACCTTGGTATGTGGCTCTCTATGGTCTAGGGCCTGCTCGAACCGATGTTTTAGCCAACGTCGCAGGGTGCGCCCGATTCGATACTCTAGTGGGGCTTCCTATCTTTGTGAACTGGTATGGAAAATCGGCCGATGTGCATGGAGCGATTCCTTCGCTTCACATCGCCTACCCCTTGATGGCCGTTTATTACGCTTTCAGGTTTGGAGCTTTAAAAAAGTTTACTATCGGATTTTATCTTTTGATGTGTTTTTCAGCCGTCTACTTAAATCACCACTACATTTTAGATATTTTATGGGGCTCTACTTACGCTGTAGTTGTGGCTTTTAGCATTGATATGCTCTGCAACCACAATTTAAAGAAAGCCGGCATCATTGTCCCAGGAGTCGATCCGGAAGATGACAACCCTGCCCCTTCACTTCGCCCAGGGTTATAATATCAATACCGTTTTCTGAATCCCTGTTATTAAAACACCCCCTTTCATCTATAATTACAGAATGAATCCCTCACAACTCAAATTGGCTGCACCTAAGGCACGCAGGAGTTATATCCTTTTAGTTATAGTCTTTTTATTCTCTCACTCCCTAAATGCGGGGGATACTCGTCCCAGACTTCCGGATGCTTCGATTTCAAACCAATGCCTAGCTCTCTTTCCTCTGCTGGCCAGGCAAAAGTCGAATTACGGCGGTTTTGCCGTGGGAATGACTCCCAAAGAAATGGCAGACATAGCAAGGAGCCTTTCAACCGACCAACACATCATCGCCCCGATTCCAGGCAAATCCTTCGAACAGGTAATGATTAATGCCTCTTATCGAAAACCATTCTGGGAAAAAATTGGAGTCGTCATTCGAGACATCGCTGGGAGCCATCTTCTCAACGATGCTAATCACCGAATGGCCTTTATAGTTACTAAGCGACTCATCGAACGCAACGGCATTATTAGAAACCCTTCAAATTCTGACGAACGTATTGCTGACATTATTTCTAAAGCGGCAAGAAAAGTCAGCGGATTTACCACACCGGAAGATATCGCCAAAGAACTCCGAGGGTATTAACCCCTTTCGGATATCAGCCTTTAACTTTGTGCCCAAAGCCTCTCTTTTTCGACGAGATCAAAAACTTCTTTCATGATCCCAACCACATTATCGACAGTTCTCTCATCGATAGTCATCGAAGGCTGAATCCTAAAGCTTGGAGCATATGACATAGTCAAAAGCCCTCGCTTTAAGTGTTCTTGAAAAATACGATTACACACCGATTTAGCTATTGGCTCTTTAGTCTTTTTGTCTTTAACCATTTCAATGCCCATAAAAAGACCGGCACCACGCACTTGGCCCACAAAAGAATATTTTTCCTCAAAAGGCTTAAGTAAATTTAAAAAGTAAGCGCCTATTTTTCGAGAGTTTTCAACCAACCCCTCTTCATCAATAATTCTTAAGGCAGTTGCAGCGGCTTTGGCTCCAAGCGGATTACCACCGTAACTTGAAGAAGATCCCGAAGCATTGGACCACGGTTTGGTGTTCACAATTTCATCTCGAGAAAGAAGGGCCGACATAGGATATCCGCCCCCAAACTGCTTTCCTAAAGTCACGATATCGGGAACCACACCCGAATGTTGAGAGCCCCAATAATTACCTGTCCTACCAAATCCTGTGATCATTTCATCGACGATTAAAAGTGCGCCATGTTCTTTAGCGACCTCTTTAATTGCCGGCATAAATTCTTTCGGAGGAATAATATTTCCCGCCGTTCCTTGCATCGGCTCGGCGATAAAAGCGGCCACTTCTCCTGCTGTCGTCACTTTGAGTTGCTTTCTTATGAACTCGACACAAGCCATTCCGCAAGAAGGGTACTCCATTTTGAAAGGACAGCGGTAACAATTGGCATAAGGAACTTGATGGCTTCCCGAAACCATGGGGCCAAGTTTATCTTTAAAATCAGAACCCATCAAAGAAAGAGTTCCCATAGTTTTGCCGTGGAATCCCCCCCAAAAACTGACAAACTCATATTTTCCGGTGTAACACTTAGCGAGCCGCAGGGCCGATTCCACGGCCTCTGAACCCCCTGAGTAAAGTTGGGCGCGATTCACTCCGGGAGCCGGAGCCTTTTCATGTAACCTTTCAAATAGCTCAACTCGAGATTCAGAAGTAAAACTTCCCACCGAAATCTTTTCAACCTGTTCTTTAATCGCATTAACAAACTTAGGGTGGCTGTGGCCAAGCCCATTAACCCCAATCCCGCCGATGATATCTAGGAAAGTATTTCCATCAACGTCAGTCACCGTATTGCCCTGAGCTGAATCGGCCACAATACCAGCCATCAAGGCAAACCCCTGCAAACCCGGAGCTAAACCTCGATCTTCTCTGGCTCTTAAAGACTGACTTTTCGGGCCGGGTACAGAGGTTTGAATATTAGGTTTCTGGTTTTGAGGTTGAGAAATGGCACTTTGGTTCATAGGCGAACCTTATACATCAACTTTTCAGGGGATCAAATAAAAGCTTAGAACAGTTTAAGGCTCTTGAGAATTTAGAGTTAACTCCTCTTCGGGAGAAGAGAACATCACAACTTCGCCGTGCTCCGAGGCAACTTCATCTAGCTCTTGAAGCTGTGCTGCTGCTTCCCTCTCTCTCACTGCGCGACCGATGGTCCATAACCTTTCAATAGCAGCGATGTTAGCAAGAACTGCCACTGCAAAAGTCGCTAGTAAAAGCGGATATCCCACCGGTTTCGAAAAATTAAAATAAGCATCCAATTGGGGAATGGAGAAAGTAGAAAGTGCTGCTCCTAGAGTTAAATAGAAAGCTCGCTCGGGACGTCTCATAATTCCCGGAGGAGGTGGGATGTGAAGAGCTTCGGCTTTTGCTGTTGAGTAACTCACCATAAAAGATCCTGCGAGTGCTGCTAAGGCAATGAGTTGAAATACAGCAAAGTCTCGATAATAAATAACAAGCCCTGCCAAAAAGAAGAATTCCACATAGCGGTCGACAGCAGCATCTAAAACCTCTCCTGCATCCGAGGCCACTTCTGTCATCCTAGCCACCATGCCATCCAAGCAATCCATAAACGCTGAATAACAGGAAAAAAGGGCCGCAAAACCAAAATAACCATAAACGAGAGCGGTACCGGCCAGCCCCCCAAAAACTAAAGAGGCCCAGGAAATTTGATTAGGAGTCACGTGAAGAAAAACGAGGAGTTTTGCAATGGGTTGTAACGCCCAATACCCGATCTCCATCATCCCTCGCCCCATCAGAACACTTCCACCTTGACGATTCACTCGGTCATATTGGGTTCGGCCTTTAAGAATCAGCTTCACGCTATAAGCCACACCCACCAAGGCTAGTATTCCTAAGAGTACGATAGTATTAACAAAATCATAGGCTGACATGGGCTCTCCACATAAAAATAGGCTCTACTATTAGCAAAGTCCTAATTAAGATTCCACCTCTTCCAAAAACTGACTTCACTTTATCATAACACAGGGGCTGCCAAGGGGAGCTCTCGACACCCTTCAGAAGCAGATTTGTAAGCCGTTTGAATCAGTTGAACGCAAAGATAGGCCTCTTTAGCCTCTTTCCCAACATAATCTGCGGCCTCAATCGCCTTTTTAAATTGGTCAAAGAGCGAATTAAACCAACTTACGTGGCTGGCATCCATCCAATCGGAAGAGATATTTTTTCTCTCAACTTGCCATTGGACAGCCCCTTGGGCCACATCAGGCCCTTGGGTTCTTTGTTGAGTCGCAATTTGGATTTCATCGTCATCTACCGTGATAGCCCCTTTTTCGCCTTGAACGGTATAGATCACTTTTCTCACCCCAGCAGTCCATGAGAGGTGAACGTGGGCTAACCCCGTAGGGAAAGTAAGAACCGCAGAGAAATTATCCTCGGTGTCGTACCGATCCGGTTCCAAAATACTCATCTTTGCAGTGACTTGGGTCGGATAACTATTCATCCAATCAAAGGTAAGGTAAAAAGTATGGCTTCCATGATCCATCGCAATCCCACCACCACTAAAACGCTTTTCACGTCTCCAATGGGTTCGCCATTCATTAACCCCTTTAGCATGGGTATTTCTAAAAGTGTTTAAAGTACAGGACCTAACTTTTCCAATTTTACCGCTATCAATAATTTCTCTTATCGTTTTAACCACCGGAGCATGTTTGTAGTTGTGGCAGGGGAAAAGAACTCTTTTCGACTCTTGGGCAGCTTTCATTAACACTTGAGCCTCTTCAATCGAAACTGTTAGAGGCTTTTCACACAAAACATGCAACCCATACTTAAATCCGGCTAGAGCAATCTGAGCGTGAAACACGGGAGGGGTAGAAATATCAATGAAGTCTAAGTTTTCAGCCTCCTGTTCGAGCAAAATTTCGTAGTCGGTATAAACCCTAACATCGGGTAGCTTTTCACAAGCGAGTTGGCGTCTAGCTTCACAGGTGTCTGCTATGGCTACAATCTCAACATCACCTTTCTCTTGAGCTCTGTGTAAATAAGCTGGGATATGGCCATGGCCTGAAATAAATCCATAACCAATGACAGCTCCGCGTAAAACTTTATTGCTTTTAACTTCCATCGATCTTTTTACCTCTCTAATACTCCTCTAGTGCTTTAATCCTCTCAAGCTGCAGAGACAAGTGTTCTAATTGTTGCTGCCAATATTTTTCCGTACCGAACTGGGGAAAAGCCTGCTTAAAAGCCCCATCCTCCCGCCTTTGAGCAATCCAAGAACTAAAACAGATGAGTCTTAGGGCCCTTAAAGGCTCAATGAGTTTAAAAGTTCGCTCATCAAACTCTCGTATCTCTAGATAGGCGTCGATGACTTTGTCCCGATTTTTCATTGCATATTCATCATCCCCGCCAATGAGCATCCAAATATCTTGAACCGGGGGACCGTAAAGCATGTCATCAAAATCGATAAAATAAGGGTCATTCCCCTTCCAAAGAATATTTCCCGCATGACAATCGCCGTGAATAATAATGCTTTCTACCCCTTCAAAAAAGAGCTCACTGCGATCACAAATTTCAGAAACTAGCTGCTGATAAATCGCCCCTAAATTTCCCGGGGGAAGTTGGTTGATTTCCTTAAGAATCCGAATGCAACCTCTCCCATAAAGTTCCGGAGTCAACTTTACTCTGGGTAAGTTTTTTAATTCGGCACCGACATTGTGAAGCCTAGCCAAATATCTTCCTAGCCTCTTTAACTGTTCCTCATTGAGTTCGGGCTCCAATCGACCGGGACGCTTGGGAAAAATCGCAAAAAAGATTCCATTGATTTCAAAAAGAGTGTTGCCCTCTTTCTCCAAAGGACAGACTACGGGAATTTCTGCTGCAAAGGCCCGCTTTAAAAACTGATGCTCAGCCTCGATATTCTCTCGACTCCAGCGGCCTGGCCTGTAAAACTTAACAATCCGATTTTCTTCTTCCTCCATGGAGATGTCATACACACGATTCTCCATGGCATTTAAAGGGATATACCTACCGGTACACCGGCCTCCCAAACTCTCTGTAGCTTGAAAAATAACTTCCGGAAAAAGATGCTCAAAATGGCTTAAAGGTTTGGACATCCCAGAGCCTACTTCTCAACCTGAACCGGAATTTTTAGCTCGTATCGAGTCGGGAAAAAACATATCGTACTGTTACAAGGTTGAAACTTAAATGTTCCCACCATATCAACTCTTCCGGGCTTTGCATTTTTAGCTTGGAACTTCACTTTAAACTTGGCCTCTCCGCCATACACCATCAGGTCTTTATCCGAGTTTTCCAAACGAAATGTCGTTCCCTCAGGATAAGTAACATTCTCTAAAACCACCCCGCTTTTTTCTGGAAAGCTGATGGTCGTTGGAATTAAATTCGGCTGACTCGCAGGGTTTGCTTGGATGTGGAAAATGGGATCAATGTTTACGGTGACCGTAGTCACAACGCTCGCTCCCAGTTTCACCGAGATCGATCTAGCGGGTTCGATGGTTAAAAATTTAGGCGCCTCTTTTTTTGCAGAAAAAGCCAAGGCCGAACTTAAAAGAAAAAAGAATAAAGTTTTCATCTATTAAGACTATCTAAGTCGGTCGAAAGCTTCAAGTTCGTTAGAGCAAAAACCTAAAAACTACTTTGCGGCTTCAACCATCTTCTTTAGCTCACCGCTCATAAAAAGGTCGGTCACGATGTCACAACCCCCGACAAACTCTCCATTAATGAAGATTTGAGGGATAGTCGGCCACTGGGTGAATTGCTTGACCCCTTCTCGAATTTCAGGATCTGAAAGAACATCTCGAGTCTCAAAATCAACTCCCAAATCGGTAAAAATATCCATAACTCTCTTCGAGAACCCACACATCGGCATTCCCTTGCTGCCTTTTACATACATGATAATTTTATGGTTTTTCACGTCTTCAGCAATTTTGTTTTGAATATCTGTACTCATAAGTCATTCTCCTTTTAAGATTTTTTTCCAGCTTCAGTTGGGGTCATCGTCTTAAGAGCTAATGCATGAATGGCACCGCCTACTTCGGAACCCAAAATAGCGTAGATCATTCGATGGCGTTCTACCATGCCTTTTCCTTCAAAGGAGTTGGAGATCACAAGCACCTGAAAATGATCATTGGTTCCCGTGGTGTCTTCGGCTTGAACCTGAGAACCGGGAAGCGCTTTTTCCACTAAACTTTGAATTTTTTGAGCTGAAATCATGGGAGCTGTTCTACTCTAATTCCAACAAAAATACCACTACCCAGGATTCCCTGTTATAACTTCCCGATGAGTTTGAGTTCACCCCACAGGCTAAAAATCGTCTCGCTGCTACCCAGCGCCACCGAGATTCTCTGCCGCTTGGGCCTTCAAGAAAACTTAGTCGCGGTTTCTCATGAGTGTGACTTCCCCGAAGGACTATCCCACCTACCTAGAATCACTCGCCCAAACATAGATCCCCATCAAAAAGGGCAAAAGATTCACAATGATCTCATTTCTCTCATTCAAAAAAGTCTAAGTATTTATACTGTTGATACTGAAAAGTTGAGGACTTTGGCTCCAGATCTCATCGTAACTCAAGACCAATGTCAGGTTTGTGCCGTTTCGCTAGAGGACGTTGAAAAAGCACTTTGCCAGATTTCTCAAGCCTCAACACAAATTTGCTCTTTAAGTCCCCACTGCCTAGATGACATCCATCGAGATTTTCTGCGGGTTGGAACTGCCACCAACAAACTTATCGAGGCCAAAGATCTCATCACCGAATTTTGGATACGGTTAAATGCGGTTAATTCCAAAGTGGGTACTGATCTTCCTGGGCGACCTCGAGTCCTTTGCCTTGAATGGCTTGAACCCTTGATGGTGGGTGGCGGATGGATTCCAGAGCTGGTGAAGCTAGCTGGAGGAGAGCCGCTTATTCTTTCAAAACCTGAAAAGTTTAAAACCCTTGCTTGGACCGAGATACAGCAAGCCAATCCCGATTACATAGCCATCTTTCCCTGCGGATATTCTATTCCCAAAACGATTGAGGAGATTAGAACCTCTAAAGAATTGAGGGAAAACCTCCGCCACTTAAGAGCTTTTAAACAAGGAGCGGTTTTCATTTTTGATGGAAACCAATACTTTAATCGACCGGGCCCAAGAATCCCCGATTCTTGTGAAATCTTAGCTAGTACCCTTTTTCCCCAAAAGTTCCCCTCTACCTTTGAAAAACATCAGGGAAAAAGCTTTGTAAGAATGGAGTTACAATGAAAACTACAATAAGGATAGTCTTTAGCTTTCTTTTTCTTCTATTGGGTCAAAACCTCTCTGCCTCTTCACTACAAATTGCGGAAGGAAAAGTTGAATTCATCGCTTTAGCATCCCCCGGAGCCCTAAAAATTTCCGGCAGACAAAATGAGTCCCAAGCCCTTAAAGGGAATATCAGTGTCGACAAAGACCAAATTACGGGGGTCGTCTTCCTTAAGCTTGACTCTCTAACAACTGGAATAAGTCTTAGAGATCGACACATGAAAGAAAACTACTTAGAAGTGCCTAAATTTCCTGAATGTCAATTTACTTACACCAAGCTCAGTCTGCCCTCAGATTTTAAAGGGGAGCAAATTCCCTTCGAAGGCAAACTTAAGCTCCATGGGATAGAGAGACCTGTATCAGGGTTAGTTTCCGTCGAAAAAAAGGAATCTCGTTTGTCCTTAGTTCATGAGTTTAAAATTAAAACGGGGGATTTTGGAATTTCGACCCCAAAATACATGAGCGTTACGATGGGAGAAGAGGTCGTTGTTAAAGTTTCTCTTGAAGGAAATATGCTTTGAGCTCGCTTTTAAAGATTTTTCTACTTTTGTTCATCTCCGCTTCAGGAAGTCTTTTATTCGGCTTTCCTGAAATGATTAGACACGGATATGCCAACTGCATCACTTGCCATGTAAGTCCCAATGGTGGTGGGTTGGTGACATCCTATGGAAGAGCCCTTTCCCAAGAGGTTCTAAGCACTTGGCAAAGGGAAAACGAATCGAATTTTGTTTACGGACTTGTTAAAACTCCCGATTGGCTAAATGCCGGTGGGGATTTTAGATTTGTTCAAACTCACCTGGATACGCCAGCTCTCAAATCGGGCCGTTTTATTTATATGCAGGCGGATGTCGAGGCGGCTGCGACTTTTGGCAAGGTCACCGTCCTTACGACCTTTGGGAAAAGCAATGAGATAGAGGCTCCAAGATTTATCGATAACTTCATGAGCCGTCGCCATTTTGTGATCTATCAAGCCACCAATGAAGTTTATTTCAGGGCTGGTCGGTTCCAAAGGGCATTTGGAATTAACTTGCCTGATCATATTGTGGGGACAAAACGGGGATTGGGTTGGGATTTTGGAACCGAAACCTACAACTTAGAGGCCGCATGGATCGGGGAATCTCTAGATGTCTTTGTAACAGGCATCTTTGGGCGACCGGACAACCTAGACCTTAATCGAGAGAAGGGACTTGCACTTCGCGTTGGCCACAATTTAGGGAATACCTATAAAGCCGGATTGAGCTACTCTTACGGATCAAACAATACGGCTAGGAGGCATCTAGTAGGACCCTATGCTTTGCTGGGCTTTCGCCCGGATCTTTTTTTATTAGCGGAAATAGACTTTCAAAACCGACAGCCCACGGCGGGAGACAAGCTCTGGGGGTGGGCCAACTATGGTCGGTTGGACTTTGAACCGATTCAGGGGCTCCATCTTTTTTTGACCCACGATTTAATCCGAGCCGACTTTAAAAACGAGACGACTCTTAAGCGAAGTTATGGTGGAGGAATTCAGTTCTTCCCAAGGGCGCACTTTGAGTTCTTAGGATCGTACCAAAAACAGGGAAATAGGCTGATAAGTGCCGAAGATAACGACTTTTTCTGGTTAATGATGCATTACTATCTTTAAAAACTACCCCGCAAAAAGTTTACAATTTGAAGGATTTAGGTTTCGGTGATAGATATTTAATTGCCTTTATCTAAATCTATTGCGGAGAGGTGGCCGAGTGGCCGAAGGCGGCGGTTTGC
The DNA here is from genome assembly GCA_016875135.1 of Deltaproteobacteria bacterium. Lineage (GTDB taxonomy): Bacteria > Bdellovibrionota > FAC87 > UBA2466 > UBA2466 > UBA2466. The sequence goes on along the minus strand of VGSE01000009.1, from coordinate 12,759 downwards.
TAAACCGTTATACGGGTAAAACTGTATCGGAGGTTCGAATCCTCTCCTCTCCGCCATTAGAAAGGGGTTCATCCCAAAGGGGTGAGCCCCTTTCTAATTTTGAGACGGAAGGATTCGAAGCGAAGGCGGTGGCGAAGCCGAGCGAGAAGCGAGGGTGAGCCAGACAAACACCAACGATTTGGTGTTTGTCAGCCGAAGGGGAGCCGACGCAGTAAGCGAGTGCGCCTAAAGCGCGAGCGAACGTAGGCGGAAAATCCTCTCCTCTCCGCCATTTACAGTTCAACTCAACTCTTCAAGCTTTTTAAACAACACAGCACATCTGTTTCTGAATTCGTTTGTCGCTTTTGAGTTCTTCGAAGCCCGGGTGATCTCGGTTTTTAAGACTTTTACTTGCTTGGCTGTTATCGGTTCTATTTTTAGCATATTGATACAATCCGATAGATCCGACTCAGAAAGCCGTGCCATTTTTAATTGCAGAAATAAAAAAGAGTTCGGGCGAGACAGAGTAAATTTTTCATTTCGTACGATTGTAACTAAATTCTCTTTCCAAAGAGGAATTCGGTTAAGAAAAAAAGCTCCTGCTTGATTGATAGCCTCAGGAGCCAACCCAATTTTCTCAGCAATCGTCATGAGCTTGAGTGTATCGGCCTGTGTGGCTGTCTCGGGGCCAGCCAAATCGATATCTACGGTAAAACGTTCACTCACTCCCAGAAGCACCATGACCGCTCCACCCATAATCACCCAATCTCCCTGAAGCTCTTGTGAAGCGAGATCTAAAAACTTTTTGCTAACTTTTGAATTAATTGCTTTCATAAAAACCTAGTCATTCCGGCCAATGCTATTCGCCTTAATTTTTCGAGCCCCTTCTGATTAACAAGTTTTTTAACAATGTCAGAACCAGAGAACTCTGCATAGACCGAAGGGTAATGAGTTTGCAAAGCCACAAGGGTGGCGGCAATTGCTTTTGATTTACGTTCATCTTCCCCGGTTTCTGCGGCTAGTTCTGCGAATGAACCGCTCTCAAGAATTGCAAGACGCATCTCTTCTACAAAACGGCTTTTCGTTGGGGACTCTAAAAGACTGCGCTTTGAAGCTTCAATGGCTGGAGTCAGTGGAACGCCACAGAGGACTAAAAATTCCCAGTTTGCTTTTTTGGGCACGTATTGAGTTTCAAGGCCCAGGGCTGTTAGAAGCCGTTCAAGCGTTTCGAGCTCGGGATTTCCTCGGCCCGATTCGATTAGCTGGATCGTAGGCAAACTTACCCCCGAGAGAAAACTCAGCTTAGTTTGAGTGAGACCCAAAAGCTCTCTTTGCTTGCGAATGGCAGAATTAACCATATTTAATTATACATTATTTATTATGCTTTTTAAATAGATTCGGGGCTCACCCCCCCCCACCAATGCGGTTTTTGTCGTTAGGTTCGACAAACCTCAGAAATAACCACGGTGGAGAGGCTTGATAAAATAGCCTAAACTCGGTATTGAACTGTAAACGATGTCCCCGGAATAAACTGTAAACTATGTTCCGGGATGTTCATTAGGTACATTCCGGGGGCGTTTTTTAACAATCTCAAAATAAGAGGATTTTACATAGACCGAACTGTAATCAGTTTGCAAATCCACAGGAGCATTTATTTATTGCTTCTTAACTCTTCAAATCTCTGCTCAAATTTAACAGGTGGATCCCATTTATACTGTTGCGCAAAGACTTTGCTATCGATCTCAAATGATAGGGTCATTTTTTGATACAAGTTATGTTTGCCTATCAACTTTAAACCAATCCCAAACAAAGATACCGGAAAATTAATCAACTTGGACTGCCCCGAGATGGTCCTCTTGAGATCTTCTACGAAACCAATGAAAGTTTCCCTCCATGGATCTGCGATGTCCCATACCCAAAGGCCCCTATGAAGTGGCGCCTCCAAAACCGACACAACTGCCGAGGTCAAATTTTTGACATGAATGAATGACCTAGGAAACTTGAAACCACCAAACGGCAAAGGTAAGGGTTTTTTTAAGAGTCCTAGTAGCCGTTCAAAATTTCCAGGAGCGCCACACCCATAAACCATGGCAGGTCTCAAAATAACAATTTCACATCTCTTAAGATTAGATTCAAACCAGCTTCTAAGAAGCAGTTCTCCTTTTTGTTTTGTAATTGCGTAATCAACTGTATCCAAGACAATATTCCGCTCTAAAAGCGAAACAGAGTAACTACTCATAAATACGATCTTCTCGATCACACCCATTTTTAATTGTGAAAGTACTTTAGTTAAAAAATCTATATTTACTGTTTTAAGATCTTCAATGCTTATGGTGCTAAACCTGTGTGCAAGGGCAGCCAGGTGCACTAGATGATTGATATCATCGAAATAAGAGTCCTCGAATTTTCCCAAACAAAAATCCTCAAAGCTCAGAAAACCCGAAACCCCCTCAACTGGATTGCGAGAAATTACCTTTATCTTCCAATCAGGGTGTTGCTTTTTAAGATCCAATATCAACTGGCGGCCAATGAATCCATTGGGTCCAGTTACCAGCACCGTTTTTCCCTTTTTTTCTTTCAAGGATATCCGACCTCAAAACCGATGAAATAATTGTCTTTCTTTATCTTGACCGCTTTTTAGACTATAAAACCATTGGTTAACAAAATCGAGGAAAACCCTTGTGATTCAAGATCTGGTTTCGATCATCATGCCGGCGTATGGTTCGGAAAAGTATATTGGGGATTCTATTCGTTCCGTTCAATTGCAAACATACCCAAACTGGGAACTTTTGATAACTGATGATTGTTCTCCAGATAACCTAGATGAGGTCGTCTTAACCTTCACTAAATTAGACCCTAGGATTAAGTATTTTAGATTGCCCACGAACAGCGGACCCGCCGCAGCAAGAAACAACTCGATAAGCCAATCCAGAGGGCGTTACATCGCCTTTTTAGATAGTGATGACTATTGGACCTCCACGAAACTAGAAGAGCAGCTGCAATTCACAAGTAAGATCCAGACTGGCTTCACCTTTACTTTTTATGAAAGAATTCTTGTAAGCGGGGCAACCTCGGGCCTTGTCACCACAAGTCCTTTAGTGGTAGATTACGAGATGCTTTTAGGAAACACGAGCATTGCGACTTTAACGGTAATGTTAGACCGCGCCGTAGTGGGGGATGTTAGACTCAAGCCCGGCTGGGGATATGATGATTTCGTCTTGTGGTTGGATTTGCTACGTCAAGGACACACGGCGCATTGCCTTCCTAAATCGCTTGCCAAATATCGGGTCATGGAAAAATCAGTCTCGAGCAACAAATTACGAGCAGCAAAATGGGTTTGGCGGATTTATCGTCAACATGAACATCTTTCTTTTGTGAAAAGTTTTTGGTGTCTTGCAAATTTTTTCATCAATTCAATTAAAAAAAGATTGGGCTTTTAGTATGTTGCTTTACCTTTTACATCTGAAAGACTCATATCGCCCACCAATTCAACCGATTCTATTTGTCAAGAGAGCCGAAATTTTTTTTATTCTTTTACTTTTCACTCAAGCGGCTTTTGCCTCGGTTTTCTCATATTTTTATGCCAGCTATTTTATTGTTTTTCTCTTTCTTTTTTTGTTTGGGGAATTGTTTTTTAGATTGCTAATCAAAAGATTGGGAACGCGATCAATTAATATAAAAATATCAGAGCCTTATTTTTTAGGGCTGCTCACGGCTTCTTTCTTGGCTACCATTTTTTTAAGCAGGTATGATTATCTGCGCGAATTCCTGATTGGGGGAGTACTAGCGGCGCGCTCCTCTTCCACCGCTGGACATGGCGGTTGGTATTCTGGTCTTACTATTTGTTTCTACCCATTATGTGCGTTGGCTGCAGTCACCGGGATGAGACGTTCAACCTATCTCTACACTTTAGTACTGCTTTTGGTTGTGGCGACAGTTGACTGTTATGTTCTTGGAACTCGAAATGTACCTTTTTTTGCTCTGCTTTTTCATTTTCTGAGCTTTAGGGGGCAGTTTGGAAAACCCCTGTTGCTGATTGGCGGCCTCCTTGGGTTGATCAGCCTAGTAACTTTAATTAACTACCAGACCATTAATAGGTCCTTGGATCCTCTAATGGGGGGATGGAATTGGTCCAACACCCTAAAACATACTTGGATTGCGGACTCTATGCCTATCAATGAGAATGCCTTTAGCTTAATGGAGGGCACAGGCTCTTTTCTGCAGCCTTTTTTGTATCTTTTGTTGTACGTTTCCCACTCCATTGGGGAATGTGCGGAGGCGTTCGCTAACATGGCTGATAAATGGCTGGCAACTCCGAATTATCTATTAGATCAAGTTTGCTTGATTCTTCAATGTAATCGTGAACCGTTCGCTGAAGCTATTAAGTCAAACAACTTACGTACTGGACTGTACCAAACTCTTTATGTAAGCCTCTTTTATGATTTTGGATTTGGGGGCTTCCTTGCCATTATTTTATTTGTGGGGCTTGTTCTAAGGCTATTAGTTTTGAATTTGGTTCTACCACTAATCATTTACTTCTCCGTAATATTGAGTATTTCACCTATTGAAAACTACTTCTATAATGGCTTTGGGCTGGGTAGAGCAGTGCTGTTTATAGTGTTATGGTTGGTACTAACCAACAACGTCAACAAGCTATCGTAAACCATCAGGTAATCTGAAATGAACCAAAAGAGCCGAGATATCTGTTTGTTTGAAGCTACACATTCCTTAAAAGAAAAATGGAAAGTAATTATTTTGGTTGTCTTTAGCACATTGATGATTTTTGTTGGGTGTGCAGCGCTGATTAAAGATGAGGCAGAATCTAGGTTTGTAATCAAGCTAGCTACTTTCCTGGAAACATTTGAAGACTTTGAAAGGCCCTTAGAGCCGTCCCTTTCCCTTCTTGAAAGGCTCAAGTCAAGTTCGAATATTACTCCCCAGTTAATGTTGGCGTGCCAATTAAAAGTAGGCCAGTCTCTAGACCCACAAATGTTTAAGATTCTTGTACGGAATAGTTTCCTTGATGTTTCGGTGCGAAGTGATTCGAGTGAAGGAACTAAGCAGTGTGCTGAGGCCTTCATTCAATATATTCAACAAAAACAAGAACCTCTTGTAAGAGCTAAAACAGAACCTCTCGAGAAAAAAGATGGAGAATTAATATCTAAGATTTCTTCGGCGATTAAGGGCAAGAAAAATCGCTCAACCCTGGATTTAGAGACTCAGCTTACTTTGATAGACCTCAGCATAAATCGCAAGTTGCTACAACGGTTAAGCCCCCCTCAGTTAAGTACACCCATCTTCACTAAAAGCATTCCAGCGCGTCCCAGGCAAGTTCTTCTTATTAAGCTGGGGATAGTTATTGGAATTGGATTAGGATTGCTTGCGGTGTTAGGATCTCGAGATATTAAGAGTTCTTCGAATGAAGAAAATTAATCCCATCCCACATAATACGTAGCTTGTAACCACAGCATAGGCTGCACCCGCAGTTCCCCAGAACTTAATAAAAGGATAAAGTACACTAAAATTTATTATCAACATCACACCGTGAACCACAGCAATCACAGCTGTTTGTTTCAAATAAGTAACCACTGGAATGAGTAGAGCAAAAAGACCCGAAACTGTAGCTGAGGCCATGGTTGGAAGCAGATAATATTTAGCATCTAAAAAGTTCTTACTCGTTAAAAATGGGAGCACCCAATTAAGAAACACCGGCAAAACAAACATCAAAAGAATCATGGCTACCGACACCAGAAGAAAACGAGCTAGAATTCGATCGATATTGGTGCTTGTGATCCCTTCCTTCAAATTAAATAGCCAGGATTCCCACGGAGGTAGAATAGCACCCAAAAACAAACTTACAGCAGAAGATAATTGTATTGCCACTGAGTAAAGCCCTAACTCTTTAGGCCCAACCAATTTAGCTAAAAACAAGCGATCCGAAACCATAAACAGATACGAAATAAAGCTACCCGGAAGTAATGGAAGACTAAATCGAAGCGTGTCTTTAAGAACTGAATAATCGAACTGCCATCTTAGAGAATAGTCTTTTTTTAAAAAATAAATTGCTGGAAACAACCCCACGATAGCAACCAAAAGCTCTGCCCAGGCTCTTGCTTCCCACTTTAATGAGGTTGCCATTAAAAAAAGAAAAGCCCCACCATAGGAGCCTAGACTCGCCAACAACCCCCAAATGCCATAAATCAGGGCTCGGTTGTTAATTTGAAAAAGGTGGTGGAGATTGACGGTTTGAAATCTAGAGTAGGAAATAAATAAAACCATGAGTGCCCAAATCGATAGCTTTTGATCCCAAGATGGGATGAAAAGTTGAGCGAGACCAATCAAAACCAATCCGACCAGGAACATTAAATGAGAGAAAACAAAAGCAGTGCTTAAATAAGTAGTTAGCAACTCTTTTGATTCAACCGATTGCCGCTTTAAAACAATGTTGATTTCCATTCTGAAAAGGACTGCGGAAACCATGCAAGCGATTGTAAAAACAGTCAACGTTCCAAAATCATCCGGTGTTAGATACTTCGTGAAAAAGGGCAGCGTTACGATGGGCAGAATGGCGTTTATTATATTGAATACAAAGTAAATGCTGAAGCTTTTTAATTGCATGACAGTATTGGTTGTGGCCAGAACAAATAAGATTCGCAAAAGATATTAAATCCCTGGGCACAGATCTTTTCTTCGATAAGGTGAATCAAATCGTTGATAACGGCAAGTGCTTTCTCAGGTGTTCTTGCTTTCCCCAAGCCCTGTTTGAAGATTTGTCTTACAGAAATCCATAAACTCTTCCGAGTAGGTTTTTCCCTGTGGCACATATATAAAATCGCTAATAAATGCCTGAGCTTCTGGCTCACCATACGTCTTTATAACGCCATTGATATTGTCTCTCATGATAGCCTTAAGCATTTCTGAATCATAGGCGAACGCAGCGACTTTTTGAACATGGGTGTTTTCTATGGAGTACATAACATCGCTTCCCCTGTCGTGACATTCGCCCCAAGCAGGGAGAACAATCGGGGTTCTCGCCATAGCTGCCTCGACTAACGATAGAGAATTATAGTTCACAGTCAGCCGAGACCTGGGAAGAACATCGGGTAGAGGGAAATCATGTCCACAGATGACATTACTACTAAGACCAGAAGGCAAAATACTTTTTAAGTAACTTGTATCACTAAAATCTTTGGTTTTTACTAAAAATTTAACTGGCTGATTTGAGTGCTCTTGGGCTGATTCAAGAAAAGCTCTCAAGACTTCCTTAAAAGTAGCATCAGCATAATAGCCGGATGCGAAAGTAAGAAGAGTGACAAACTCTCTTTCTGCGGGGGGAGTACTGCAATCGACGATCCTCCAAGCGTCATATCGGGGAAGCCCAGTAATCACCATCTTTGATTCATCACAAAGATTACTAACGCGCATCATAACTTCTTTAGTGGAACTTCCGGCAACAGCAATAGCATTTCCCTCAAAAACAAAAGCAGCTTCTGTGTACCAACGAACGACTTCCTCGCAAACTTTTGGTATTACCGGATGTTCTCGGGAAAGAACTAAAAAAGGAATCCCTTTCTCTCGGCACACTTCTTTAAATCCCGTATCCTGCCAATAATCAAAATTGGCAGATAAAATGCCGTCTACCCGCCTTTTTTTTCTCACAAGCTGAATCAAGCGCTCTGCAAAAACCCTGCTCCTCGCTATCGCCCGATCTCTGTTGATCCCTCGGTAGCCCTGATAGAAAGTTTGAATTTGCATTTCACGAGGTACCCATCCCATTTGAAAACGAGTAAAGCCCCCCATGACAACTGGGAGGTTCAATGAGGTATTTTTTCTAAGCTCTTCAATGTCCTTAATAAAAGACTCTCTAAAAAGACAAAGCAAAGTGGGGCCATCGTTTTCAAGCCCCCAATCAATAGTCCAATAACAAAATAGAGCTGCTAGTTTGGGGCTGATTAATTTTATAAGGAGACTAGAGACTTTATCCCAGCATTTCCGAATCCAACCATCTCTTAGATAATTTAACGATGCCAAACTTATCATCGAGTTCATATTTACTGATCTCCTACAGGAGCAAACTCTCTAACCTTATCCATCCAACGGTAGCTGGGGCGTCTAAGAATTGACTCGCGCTCCCCTCCCGAGTTTGAGACTGATAGATTCAGAATCTCCTGCCACTTTACATCCATTAAAAGTTGAATCACTAAGTCCTCATCCTGATTGCCTTCGGAGGAGTAGGTTTCATCATCAGCGCTTAGGGCTCTATCCGTGATCATCTTCATGAATCGACTTGGATCCGCCCCCTTAAAGTATTTATAGCCAAAGGAACTCTCCGCTTTCACGTAATTCACATATTGTGGGATGCGACAGGAAAGGGTGTAAATGAATCTCAATGTCTTTCTGATGATTTCTTCCTTTAATAAGGTATTACTTGTTTGATAAAGACCTTCTTGATTGTGGATATTGAGAGTAAATCCGGCGGTGTGATAGCTCGAAGGACATACACTATAAATTTTTTTTCCGAGAAGCCCCGCCTCCAAGGCTGCACTGCTAACTGAAACAATAATGATGTCCGCTTGTTGGATTAAGTTCAATGTATCAAGATTTTCCCGGCTCCCGACACAGTGAATTCCCAACTTCCTAGCCCAATCTGAGTAGTAGCGCTCGGGTGACGATCCGTCTTGTTTTCCAATGTTCTCAGCCCAATTCGGGTGGCATCGAAGCACGGTATTGAGCGGCTTCGTTGGAAGCCGGTCTAGAACGGCTTCAAACCCTGAAAGAATATCAGGCCATTGGCAACTCCAATCCTTGTGACCCCAGATCTCATTGGAACTGCTGGGCAAAATTAAAACCTTGGTTCCAGTTCCTGATATCGGCCAATCAACAGAGCGGGCACTCACATTATAGGCTCGCCACTCAGTGCGATTAAGTTTTAGAAATCTTTTAGCCCCCATGCTGGCCGCAGTCAGTGCCTGTTTCTGGGTGAGCGGCTTTTCAATCCACTTGGAAACCATTTCCCAGACTGGCCTCAAAGATAAGCAATGTTCTTCTGGATACAATTGAATACCATTTCCAAACCAGGAACGCTCATGGCTCACCACTGGAATGTTCGACCGCTTGGCTGCTTCATAAATAGCCCGAGTCACATCCATTCGACCATTAAACACACAAACAGCATCAATATTTTCTCTAGCGATCCAATTTCTTGCCGCTTCGAAGACCAAATCAACACTGGGCTCGATACGCTTAACCAATTCCGAAAACTGAGGGCTCATATAGTCTTCTGGCGCTTCAAACCTTTTTAAAGTGCTAGCACTTGAAATACTCCACTCATTATTCAAACTTTTTGCATGGGTACTCTCAGTAAAATAATCGCTTAACCGGTCGACACCACTAGCTGTGTAGGAGTTTATATTTCCAAGACGGCAACTAAAGCAGTCGATTATTCGGGGTCGATTTCTAAGTTCCCGAGTATAGCAAGTTGGCAATTTTCCGTCACAAGACAAAAAACGGGTTTCATGCCCTGCCCGTTGAGCTAATCGGGCCAAGAACCATGTATGTTCGACATGGGGTCGCCATGAATAGATCGTTGCAAAACCAACTCGCATCAGGATTGCGTTTCTCGAGATGAAATTTTATCCCAATCCACGGGAGTTCCTGCACTCACGTCCATTAGAAGAGTCTTTCCTATTACTTCATTTAAAAACTTTGGAGGCAAACCGTAACCAGGCCGGATACTTTTTACTGCTTCTGAAGAGATGCATTCTCCCTTTTTCAAATTTTTTACAAAATAAAGAGACCTTCTGAACTTCACATTTCCCATCTCACTAGCTTTTCTCTGATAAGTTACTGTGCCCAAAGATTTCCAAACAGACTGGCAACTTGAAGTCAGTTGTTTGAACTCTTGCGGTTCTAAAGAAAACCCATCATCAGGACCCCCTCCATCTCTATTCAGAGTAAGGTGCTTCTCAACAATGCTAGCACCTAACGAGACAGCCGCAATCGCCGCGTGATTTTCAAGTGAGTGATCAGATAATCCAACTACCACATCAAAACGCTTTGCCATGTCGAGTAAGGTCAACAAATTGTATTCATCCGTCGGCGCAGGATAGGAACTAACACATAGAAGAAGGGCCAGTTCCTTGCAGCCAGCTTTTCTAGCAGTGCTCACGGCCTCAGCGATTTCCTCCTGGCTAGCCATCCCAGTAGATATAATAAGTGGTTTTCCAGTATTGGCTGCACGACTTATCAAGGGGAGATCAATCGCTTCAAAAGAAGCGATTTTATACGCGGGTACATCAAACTCTTCCAAAAGGTCGATCGCGGTATTGTCAAAGGGGGAGCTAAAAAGAGTTATCTCTCTTTTTTTTGCATAATCGAATAAATCCTTAGTCCACTCCCAGGGCGTGTGAGCCCATTCGTAGAGTTCATAAAGCGTTCTTCCGGCCCACGGCCCGTCTACAATCTGAAAATCCGACAGGTCAGACTTCAAGGTAATTGTATCTGGTCGATAAGTCTGGATCTTTATGGCATCAGCTCCAGCTGCCTTTGCTTTGTCGATTAATTCAAAGGCTGATTTTAGCGTCCCATTATGATTTCCAGACATCTCAGCAATCAGATAGGGGGGACAACCGTGCCCAATGATTCTTCCATTAATCTTCATCGTTCTCACGACACCACCTTACCGTTCTTATCAATTGTTTTACAAACTCTCATCCCAAGATCAGCTTCCTCGCTTTCCAGATTAATCATGGCATCTCGAGCTCTCCAGACAAACAAAAAACCAGCGTTTTCTGTATTTCCCTCCCGAAAATAAAACTCCTTAATCATCTTTTATAGAAACCTTCTAAATACAGGCTTAGCTGGTTCGCCAACCAAAAAAGAAGCAAAGCCTTTTTCTAATGCCGCCGAATAAACGTCCAATGTTTCCTCAAGCGCCGCCATAAAAAACTCCACATCCGTTCGATTATGAGAAAAACAAGGCACAAAAATACCCTGAAACAAAACTCCCCGTTTTATCATTTCCTGCATCGTAAGCGTTCTCATGCCTGGGCACACAGAACCATTCTTATCTTTAAATGTGAAAAGAGGAAGCCACTCACTTTTTACAATGTCTACTAAACCAGCTAAGTGTTTCTTTAAAATAACTTCACTGGCTTTTTCTGAAAAAAATCTTCCGATTTCGTGATTGTGTTCAAGCACCCTCTTCTTTTTGAATTCTTCAACAGTCGCAATCGCTGCCGCCATCGATATAGTTTCTCCCCCGTGCGTGCTTGAGATCAGAAAAACTTTTTCTTCGCCCTTTTGACGAATGCCTCCCAATTCCATGATCTCTTTTTTTCCTGTTAAAGCACAAAAAGAAAAACCGTTAGCAATCCCTTTTCCCCAGGTAGCCAAATCAGCACACCCACTGAATTTGTGAATAGATCCTGGAAAAGCCGTTTTAAAGCCCGTGATCATCTCATCCATAATGAAGAGAGCGCCATTTTTCTTACAAAGCTCACTCAATCTCTTGCAGTAACTGGGGTCATTTATGTGGCTCTTTTCCGGTTCCGAAATAACACAAGCAATCTGTTGGGGGTATTTTTCAAAAAGCTCCTGCAATGTTCTGAGATCAGTAGACAAAAATGTTGCCGTTAGCTCGCTAAATTCCGAGGGAACCCCCTTGTTACAAGCTGTTCTACCAATGAACCAGTCATCATAAGAATAAAAAGGGTGATCTGACGGAAACGCAACCAACTTTCGACCTGTGTAGGCTCTAGCTAACTTGACTGCTGCCGAAGTAACCGTCGATCCGTTTTTAGCAAACTTAATCATCTGATGCGATGGAACTAAACCTAAAAAGATTTCAGCCATTTCCATCTCAATTTTTGCGGGCCTTTGGAAGTTTACCCCATTTTCAAGTTCAACTCGTATAGCATCAAGAACCGGTTCATAAGCGTGGCCAAGACTGACGGAAGTGAGACCCATGGAGCAATCAAGATACTTGTTGTTATCAACATCCCAAACGTAGGCCCCTTTTCCTCTGGCAATAGCCGCAGGAGAAAGCACCGGAAACTGATCATCACCCTTAGAGTAGGTATGTGCACCACCGGGAATCAACGAATGAATTCTCGATCGATATTCATCAGAGTGTTTAAAGTTAGTGATCTGATTTAGCATACTGAGTCCCCTTCTAACGATCTGCGATACCCCTCGTTCCTTTTCAAGTGAGCGTTCATTTCGCACACTTTGGGATTTTTTTCCAGAAAGGCCACATATTCTTGCAATTCAGCCTGTTCACCACACCGTTCGACTAACAGAGATAAAACATCAAGGTCCTCAGGATTGTCGAGAGTTAACCTGAATGTTCCCCAGTTAACCGGATACTCTACAGACTTCACGGTGAACTTTCCGCTATCCCTGATGTGAGGAGTCACATGTTCTCTGTCGGATGCTTTTTTGGCCTCTTTCCAGGCTGTCTCGAGCGCTGAAAAAGTAAAAACCTCGGCATCCATTCCATCCGGGAGAGAAGGATGCAAGCAATTAGCTGCGTAGTCGACTCTCGCTTCAAAAAACTGGTTGATCAAATCATCCAGATAAATAGGATCGATCAAAGGGCAATCTGAGGTGACTCGCACAACAACATCGGGCTTAAAAACCATAGTTGCTTTGTAAAAACGATCTAGAACATCATTCAAACTTCCGCGAACCGCTTGAACGCCATGCTTGGTAGCGATCTCAACTATCTTTTGTGACTCAGGCTCTTCCGTGGTCGCGACAATCCACTGGGAAACTCGGCTA
>VGSE01000008.1 GCA_016875135.1 Deltaproteobacteria bacterium | reverse complement strand
GTAAACTCCGCTTGATAAAAGATGGTGCTAGTGGCTAAAGTATCCCTATGTTTGATGAAAAATATCCTGAAGTCGACCCTAATAAAAAGAGTGCCGTTGAAGTTTGGGAGGCGCGGTATGCGTCATCGAGTTACCTTTTTGGCAAAGAGCCTATCGTTTCTTTAAAAAGTTTTGTGGGTAATTTAAAAAACGGGAAGGTTTTAGATGTAGCAATGGGGGAGGGGAGAAATGCTGTGTTTCTCGCCCAGAGTGGCTTTCAAGTGGAAGGGCTTGATTGCTCAGCCAAAGCGGTGGCGAAGGCCAAAGCTTTAGCTGATGAAAAAAAGGTTTCGATTGAGGCTAAAACCCAGAATTTAGATTTTTTTTTAATGCCTCTGATGAAGTATGACTCGGTTGTCATGAGCTATTTCAAACCACTGCCTAGGTTTTTTAGTGAAATCAAAAGAGGTTTAGTGATGGGCGGAACGGTATTGTTTGAAGCTCACACGACTGAGCATCTAAAACTACAAAACCCACCCAATCCTTTGATCGATTTTGACCAGTGCTTTAAGCCCAATGAGTTGTTAGCTCAGCTTAGGGATTTTCATATTCTCTACTACCACGAAATGGCTGAGGGGAATTCTCACTTGGTTAGAGCTATCGCCAAGAAAACCAAATAACCCCCAAAAGGTATGGCTTTACTTTTGCGGGGTTACATCCCCATGCCACCGTCGACGACGATGGTTTGCCCCGTGATATAGCTGCTTTGGGAAGAAGCTAAGAAGAGGACCGCTTGAGCAATCTCATCGGCCGTGCCAATTCTTCCTAAAGGAATAGAATCGAATATAGCTTTCTTCTGGTCCTCTGTTAGAGCATGGGTCATGTCGGTTTCGATGAATCCTGGAGCAATCGCATTCACTCGAATATTTCTTGAGGCCAATTCCTTGGCCATGGACTTGGTAAGCCCTATAATTCCAGCTTTAGCAGCACAGTAAGCCGCTTGCCCGGCATTTCCGGTAATTCCAACGATAGAACCCATGTGAACGATGCTACCCTTTCTCTCTTTCATCATGCTTCTAATCACCGCTTGAGAAACGACAAAAGCACTTCTTAAATTCGTGTTCAGCACTTGGTCCCAATCGTCGACGGAATATCTCATCATGAGACCATCGCGAGTGATTCCAGCGTTGTTAACAAGAATGGAGACCTTCTTTTTGTCTTTGAGAAGTTGTTCTATTGCAGTTTTTGTCTCTTCAATATTGGCTACGTCAAATTTGACTGCAGTGGCTTTTCCCCCCATCGCGGCAATTTCATCGCAAGTGGCTTTGGCTTTTTCAGCATTGGAAACATAATTGATAATAACTTCAGCCCCCTCTTTGGCGAGGGCCATCGCTGCAGCTCGACCAATTCCGCGAGAACCTCCAGTTACTAAGGCAATTTCACCTTCCAGTGTCATGATTGACCTTCCTTGAGATAAGTTTCAAATTTCTTTAAATCGTCGATAGAGTCCATCGAAAACAGTTTTACATTATCGGAGATTCTCTTGATAAGTCCCGTAAGCACTTTGTTGGGGCCCATTTCAACAAAAGTGGTTGTTCCATGCTGAACGAGTGAAGCCACACATGAAGTCCACAGAACCGGGTGATCCAGCTGTTGTGTGAGAAGGGGAATGAGATCTCCTTCAGTTCTAATTTGGGCATCTACATTGTGAACGACCGGGAAACTTCGTTTTTGCCACTTTACAGCTTGCAAATGGCTCGTGAATTGTTGAGCTACTGGTTTCATCAAGGGGCTATGAAAAGGAGCACTCACATTCAGCGGAATAAATTTTCTTGCTTTAAGTTCACCGGAATTGGGATCACTTGCGATGGCTTGAGCTCTATCTACAGCTTCAGCATGACCCGCCACTACGACTTGCGAAGGGGCATTAAAATTAGCAGGAACCACGAAAGAAGTGTCGTTGTTGTGAGTCGCTTTCTGGCAGAGTTCTTTCACTTTATCATCAGAAAGCCCTAAGACTGCTGCCATTTTTCCTTTGCCTTGAGGAACGGCGTTCTGCATGAGCTCTCCTCGGGTTCTGACAAGTCTTAGAGCCTCGCTTAGAGTCATCGCTCCAGAAGCAAGAAGAGCCGAATACTCTCCTAAACTATGGCCCCCACCGGCAAAAGGGGTGAAGTCAAAAGTCTTTCTTAAGACCTGAAACCAGGCAAAGGAAGTCACTAAAATGCAGGGCTGTTGATTTTTGGTCAGTTGTAGCGCGTCTTCTGGCCCCTCGGCACAGAGTTTAAAAACATTTTCCTTAATGGCATCTGAGGCTTCTTCGTAAATGTCTTGAGTCCATGGAAATTGCTCGACCAGGGTTTTGGACATACCTACATATTGGGACGCTTGGCCCGGGAAAACGACAGAAATTTTATGGGTTAAACTTGAAATAATGTGGCTCCCCATGTGATGCCTCCTCCGAAGGTTGTCATGAGCACTTTATCACCGCTTTTAATAGCTCCCGCCCTCCATGCCTCATCTAAGCAGATAGGGAGAGTGGCCGCGGAAGTGTTTCCATATTTATCCACGTTGAGCCAAGATTTGTTGAGAGGTACATTTAACGTTTTTGCACACATCTCAATAATTCGAATATTGGCCTGGTGGAAAATAAAAAAATCGACATCTTCAACTTTCATTTGATTATCTTCTAAAACCTTCAGGGAAGCATCGCACATGTTTCTGACCGCAAGTTTGAAGATCTCAGATCCTTGCATTTTAATTTTATGTTCTGAGGGTCGATAATCAGCTCTCCAAGGCGGGCAAGCACCATAGCCATGAGGGATTTTTAGGAGATCACCTCGAGTGCCGTCGGAGTAGGTTCTCGTCGATAAAATGGCGTGAGACTTATCTTTAGTTCTGGTGAGGATAGCGGCACCTGCAGCATCACCAAAAAGAACGCAGGTTGAGCGATCTTGCCAATCGATAAGAGTTGAAAGAGTTTCAGCTCCAACGACTAATGCAGTTTTAATTGTTCCGCTTCGAATGTATTGGTCGGCAATCGAAAGGCCGTAAAGAAAACCTGAACAAGCCGCTTGGAGATCGAACGAGAAAGCATTTACTGCACCAAGATCTCTTTGAAGAGAGTTCGCTGTAGTCGGCATGACACTTTCGGGAGTTATAGTGCCAACGATGATAAGTTCGATATCTTGAGCTGGAATCCCGGCTTTTTCTAAAGCATTCAAAGAAGCGAGTCGCGAGAGACTAAGGGTGGATTCCCCTTTTTCTGAGTCGATAATGTGACGTTGCGAAATTCCGGTTCGGGTTCTGATCCATTCATCGCTTGTCTCAACAAAAGCTTCGAAATCTTTGTTGGTCATAGCTTTTGCCGGCAACCCTTTGCCAGTGCCGATAATTTTTGAAAAGTAACTCATTTCGTTTCTTCCTTCTTTGCCCCAGCCAGTTTTTTACTGAGTTGTTGGCTCATTTTTCCAAGAAACTCAGATTGAACCCCTTTTTTAGCCGTTAAAATTCCATTTCGAATGGCCAGAGCATTCGAGCTTCCGTGGCTAATAAAAACTACACCGTCAATACCTAAAAGTGGAGCGGAACCGTAGGGTTTGTAGTCAAATTTTTGCTTGAAAGCCTTCAAAATTCCCTTGAGGAAGGCGAGTCCAATAAAGCCTACAATTTTGTGCTTCATGATTTCGCTTTTAAACCAGTTAAAAGCGGTTTCCGCGAGCCCTTCAGAAACTTTCAGTGCGACATTCCCGACAAAACCATCGCAGACGACGATATCGACGCTTCCCCTATAGATATCAAAACCTTCGATATAGCCTTTGTAATTGGGAACTTTGGCCGTCTTTAGAAGTTCATGGGTCTCACGTGTTAACTCATTGCCTTTACTCTCTTCGGAGCCATTTGAAAGCAATCCAATCGTAGGTTTTTTTCTGTTTTCGACGAGTTCTGCGTAGATTCGGCCCATTTCTGCAAATTGGAAGAGGTGGCTTGGTTTACAATCCACATTTGCCCCGGCGTCTAAGAGAATGACGAAGTTTTCTAAGCTTGGAAGCTTAATAAGAATAGCCGGACGTTCAACACCTTCTAATCGACCCAGTACCATGATGGAAACGGCCATGACTGCGCCACTGTTTCCGGCGGATATAAAGCCGTGAGCTTTTCCTTCTTTAACTTGCTGAAGTCCTACATGAATGCTGGATCCCTTTTTCTTCCTCATTCCTTGGGAAGCGGTGTCGTCCATGGTGATGACTTCATCTGCATGAATCACTTGAAGCCTATCGGATTCAGTGGTTTTTCTTTCTGCGAGTTTCTTAAGAAGAAGAGAGCGGTCTCCGACCAATTGGAGTTTAATTTCGGGGTCGTCGTTGAGAGCTAAAAGGGCCCCATCTATATTAATATCAGGAGCATAGTCCCCCCCCATGGCGTCAATAACTATACAGACACCTGTATTTAAATGGGGGGCTCTCAAGAATTAATCTTCGAGGTTAAGAACGCGTTTACCTTTATAACGATTGCAGCTGGGGCAAACACGGTGAGGTAAAGTGGGTTCTCCACAATCCGGACAAATATTAATACTGATCTTCTTTAGAGCCAAATGGCTTCGTCTTTTGGTTTTTCTTGTGTGTGATTTACGTTTTTTAGGTACGCCCACGGTTTACTCCTGTTTAAATAGTTTAACTTCCTGAAGCACTGAAAATGGAGTGACAGATTTTTTTTCCGCACATTTACACATTTTCGTGTTCAGGTTTGCGCCACATTGCTGGCAAATTCCCAAGCAATCAGGCTTACATAAAGACTGATACGGAATGCTTAGAAAAAATTGTTCTGTAATAATAGGGGTGAGATCGATTTCATTCCCTTCAAAGAAGTTGATATCTAACTCTTCACTTTCTTCGGTTAGCTCAGGTGAACGAAGTTTGCCGGAAGGGACGTTGGCTAAGGCAACTTCAAAGTTAGAATCCAATTTTAGATTAAAATTTTCGGCACAACGGGCACAGGTTTGCTCAACCGAGCAAGAAAGTTTCCCTCTTAAGTAGAAATCCGGGTCAACCTTGGTTAGGTTTGTATCGATAATCAGAGGAGATTTTAACTGATAGCCTTGGTGAATTAAATCTTCCACCAGCTTCTTAAGCCAGTCTTCTTTTAGGCTATTGAAATGAAAGGTGTTTTCCCCTTCCACTAAACTTGTTATCGATATTCTCATGAGTTGTCCTGTACCGGTTCCCTTTTTTACTTACCCCACCTTAAATAACAAACTGCGATAATGCAACAAGGGCACCTATTTAATCAAGTTGAAAAACTCAGTTCTTGTGGCCGGATTGCGAAAATCTCCTAAAAGGGAGCTGGTCGTAGTGAAAGAGTTCTGTTTTTCTACTCCTCTCATCATCATGCAGAGGTGGCTAGCCTCCATGACTACTCCGACTCCTAGTGGGTTTAAGTGGTCCATTAGGGCTTGGGCGATTTGGGATGTTAACCTTTCTTGAACCTGAAGCCTGCGGGCAAAAGCATCGACAACCCTTGGAATTTTAGAAAGACCTATGATTCTGCCGTTTGGAATGTAGGCCACATGGCACTTTCCAAAAAAGGGAAGCAGGTGGTGCTCACAAAGGCTATAAAGTTCAATATTTTTAACTATCACCATTTCAGAGTAGTCGGCTTCAAATAATGCCTGTTGAATAATTTCTACAGGGTTTTTATCGTATCCTTGCGTTAGAAATTTAAAGGCCTTGAGGAAACGAATTGGGGTTTTTAAAAGCCCATCCCGGTTTGGGTTCTCTCCTATGGCTTCGAGCAAAGAACTTATGTTTAATGTAAGATCTTGATTTAATTCCGGATTTTCTTGATTTATCATGGTTTGGCCTCGAAAGGGTTAAGAATTTTTACGTTTAGATGTACTCCGGTCCAAAATATTCCACCCAATGATAGAGGGAGCTGGCTAGTTTAAGTTTCATGAGTCTCCAAGGTTCTTGTTGAGAGGCTTTTTGAATGCGGTCCCAAAGGACCACAACAACATTTTCCGAGGTTGGAATGAGCCCCTGAAGGAAAGGGATATCTTCATTAAGATTTTTGTGGTCCAAGGGGATAACTACGATTTCCTTAAGTAGTTGTTTGGCCTTCGCAAAGTCAATGACCATTCCGGTGATCAGGTCCATTTCCCCTTTAAATGTAGCTTGGAGGGTGAAGTTGTGTCCGTGGCCGTTAGGATTTGCACACTTGCCAAACAAAGCTACATTTTGCTCAAGGGTGAGCTCAGGCCGATAAAGCTTGTGAGCTGCACAAAAGGCGACCTCTTGGGTGACATAGAGGTATCGTTTTTCCTGAATGGGCTGATTTAAACGGCTCATGGGCGCCACCCTACTAGAAGATGAGCCGCAGCGCAACATAGCCTTTTTTGTGCCTAAACCAGAGCAGTCATAAGCCGCAATCAGGTAAAATCTTGAGTTTGACTTAAGATCTCTTTTTACACTTGTTTGACAGTTCGACACTTTCACTTTCAAGGCAGCCTCTATCTTCTAAGCCTATTTGAAATGAAAAGGGCCGTATTCGCGTGGAGTCCTTACCGGAAACTAGCGTGGCATATTGATTGCTCATATAAGCTCTCGAGCGAAAGTCTCGTGTATCGCTCGCACTAACAGTACACGAGTTAAATTTTGAAAGTAGTAGTTGAAGTAGAAGTTCAAATGGCTAAAGGAGATGCTGAAATGAAAAGCTCGAAAGTAGATATCAAAGCAAAGTTGTCCGTATGGAGTGGCATTGCCCTCATGGCACTGGCCCTAACATCGGGTAAACCAGTCCTTGCTGCTACCGATATCAAGTTGTGGCATGTTGCGGAGAAACCAGCCGATCAAAAGCCTCTTCTCCATTTGAAAGAGAAAGAGTTAAAGACCGAAGCCGATGAGTTGATTTTCGGAAAAGATGGGAAAAAAGCCGACCTGAAAGCTTTTGCTGAAAAGTTTTCCAAAGAGCCGGTTCAATTCCTAGAAGCGATTAAAGCCGCTTGGGTTAGAGTTGATAAAGAGAACTCATCCGATAACAAAAATAAAGTTAAAGAGTTCAAAGATAAGCTGATCCAAGATTTGGAAAAAGTAGATTCCAAAGCTTTCGGTAAAGAGAGCAGAAAAAAAGCTCTTATCGATCTAATCAAAAAGCTTTTCGATAAAGAGATCGATAGTGAAGCAGCGATTGCTGAACTGCTAGATGATAATTTAGTTCACGTGGCTCTTAACATCACCGACAAAGAGCCTAAAAAAGAGGAACCAAAGAAAGAGGAACCAAAGAAAGAGGACGAGAATCAGCCAGCTCCTCCTACCAAAACAGATAGACGCCAGCAAAGGTTTCCAGGTGAAACCGGTGAAACCGGTGATGACGCTGCTGATAGAAGAAATGCTCAACAACTTTGCGATGCGATCAAGGGAAAAGAGTCTGCTCGCGAAGCTGAACTTCAAAGGTTGATGGATGCGGCTAATCAGATATTAAACTCTCGAGCCGAGCAGTCTTCAATTAACCCTGCGGCTGTTCAAAATAAGAAAAATGAAAAAGGGCTTGAGGAAATTCTTCCTGGATTACTAGCGAATGCGTTAGGTCAGGATAAACAAGAGGATATTACTCCGGCACCTAACAATACACAACCTTTTGTCCCTTCACAACGCAGCCAAAGAGAGACGGATCCTAATCAGTTTAATCAACCGTTGCCTCAGCAAGGACAGAATCAAACTCCACCGTTCTTCTTGCCCCCGAACACAAATCCTGGCGTGGCAAGGCCGGTTCGGTTGGATCTTCCGTCTAATTCGGGACAACAGGAGTTAAGAGATGCTCAAGCATTAACGACTCAGAACGAAGGTCGAAACCCAATTTCGGCTCAGTTAAGTCCTTTTGCAACCCCAATGGATTTAATATCTGCAAGAGTTAAAGTTAAAACTGACATTCAGAAGACTCAGATCGCTCTGACGAATGCTAAAGATAGAGCAGCTAAACTTGATGAACAACTTGAAGAGCTAAAAGAAGGTGGAAGAGCCGCTTTAGCTCCTGAAGTGAAGAAGCAACAAGCTGAACTGCAGAGTGATGTCGACACAGCCAAGAGAAACTATGATCAGCAACGTCAAATGTTGATGATGGTAGCCCCAGAGCAGAGAAATGAGCTTCAAAGTATGCTAATGACTATGCAACAAGACTTAAACTTCAAAGAGCAAAAGCTCTCTCAGTTCAATGCTAATGTCGATGTCGCCATCGAAGATGGAAATAGACAGATTAAGAAGTTAGCTAAAGTTAGAGACATGTTGAACTCTGAAGTGAATAAACTGAATTCTCAGTTGGCTGGCATGAAAGAAGATGAGCAAGCAGTTACTCAGCTCATCAATCAAAACCAGCAGCTTCAGATGGCTCAGTTCCAGCAAGGCGGAGCTACTCAGAATGTCAACAATGGTACAAGACTTCAAGGATTCACTGGAGGAAATCCAGGTGGCCCAAGAACTCAGCTTCCATCCAGATTTGGAGGAATACTGAATAATCGAGCCACTTCGATTCCAGCTAATGGAAATGTTATGAGAGGTCCTCTGACTAACAGGTAAGAGTGGCCTCTGAAAAAAGGCTTAAAGCAAAAGGTCCCCCAAAGGACTAAAGCTTAAAGGGCTAAGAGGAACTACTAAGCAGAGAAGAAGTTGTTGTAGATTGGGTTTTCACGGTAGCTGAAGTTCCCGCGAAGAGTTGAGAGTAGTGAAGACCAAAGTTCCTCTTAAGGCCTTTAAAAGGTATCAAAAGCCCCCGGCAGAAATGCTGGGGGTTTTTTTGTTTGCGAGAAACGAAATTCTTCCGAGAGAACGCCAACATTGTGTCAAAAAAATTGACACTTAAAATTTTAAAGAAACATTGCCTGACAAGCGTTTTGACCGGAATTGGCGTATTGGATATACTTAAAATAGATGCGCGTCTCCTTTGCTTGGGTTAGGAGGTCTTTATTATGAAGAAGAGAAAAAACCATCGAAGTCAATCGCGCTTTGTAGCTGAAGATAAATACAGTCCTAGCACTTACCTTCGGCTCTGCCATCGTTGTCTATTTTTAAATGAAGGGTCGAAGTACATAGAAAAGTGTGCTCGATGCGACAGTCACTTTGCTGAATTCTCAAGTACTAACCCAGAAGACTACAAAAATATCGATTTTGGTTCTGAAGAGGATCCGATACAAGAATCTATCGTGGATTTTGAAGCTGAAACAGTAAAAGGTGCCGAAGATACTGCCTCTGAGCAAGATAGCGGTGAAGATGAGGAAAGTGAAGGCGAGCAAAGAGAACAGAGAAAAAGGGGGACTCCAATCAGTGGTTTGAGCGTTCTTTGGTAATACTCAAAAAAAAGGTTCCGACATTTATACCCTAGTACAAAGTATAGAAGACAGATTTAAGAGTGATAATTCTTTTTTCGCTTTCTGAAATAAGAACTGTTTTAACAATTAGGTCAAGGCCAATAAAAAATCCTTTGAATCACTTGTTCCCAAATGATTCAAAGGATTCTTTCGCTGTAAGAATTATAATTCGCCAGGTCGTTTACCCGCCGCCATTAATTTCCTCTTGTCTAGATTGTACTTTTCTACTTTGTTGATTAGACCTGCTCGACTGATTCCTAGTTCTTTTGCCAAACGAGATTTATTCCAACCGGTTCGTTTTAATCCTTCTCGGATCATTTCTCGTTCAAGTTCCTCAAGAGCGTCACGTAATTTACCCTGTATTCTGACTCCTTGTACTTTGTTTCTCTCTCCGAACTCACGAATTCGACCTGAGAGCATATCGACAGTAATCTTTCCTTCACTTCCGGCCAGTACGGTTACCCGTTCCATTTCGTTTTCAAGTTCCCTGATGTTACCAGGCCACGGGTAATCGAAAATCTTCTCGAGAGCCCGTTTAGTCAAGAGCTTGGGTTTAATCTGTTTCTCCTGTGCCGACTTTGCTAAGAAGTGTTCGCAAAGAATTAGTATGTCTTCTTTACGGTCTCTTAGTGGAGGGACGGTGATATTGATAACGTTGATACGGTAGTATAGGTCTTCTCTGAAAGTTCCTTTTTCTACCATATCTTTCAGATCACGATTGGTTGCTGCAAGAATTCTTACATCAACTTTTCGAGGCTCGGTGGCTCCAACGGGTAGAAAGGTTCCTTCTTGAATAACTCTTAAGAGTTTGACCTGCATCGTGGGTGAAGTGTCCCCGATTTCATCCAGGAAAAAAGTTCCACCGTCTGCAGTTTCAAATAACCCTTTCTTATCTTTAACGGCTCCGGTGAAGGATCCTTTAATGTGTCCAAATAACTCAGAGTCTAATAGATTATCATTAAACGCTGAGCAGTTCTGGGTGACGAAAATGTTATCCTTCCGTGGAGAGTTGTAGTGAATAGCTTTAGCGATGAGCTCTTTACCGGTTCCGTTTTCTCCTTGAACCAGAACAGTGCTTTCACTGTTTTTAATTTTGTCAAGAAGACCGTAAACATCTTGCATCGGTTTAGATTTACCAATCATGTTGTCGTATTTATATCTAACTCCCAGTTCTTTATTGAGTTCCTGAATTCTGTCGTCTCTCATGCTGATCTCTTTGTGGAGAGTGCTGATCTCTTGTGAGACCAAGTCAGAGAGTTCAGAGAAGTAAGGAAGCTCATCTTTCTCAAGACATCTAACTTTGGAAACGGCTAAGTCGATCTCCTGGTGGGGGAAGTTAAAATGAGCGATCGCTTTAACGAGTTCTTTTCGCTGCCCATCGGAAGCCCCTTCCGGTAGATGCCCCAAACAGATAACCGCACCCATGAATTCATTGTCGATAACTATCGGGAAAGCTGAACCTTGAAAATTAGGGAGGAACTCCTTGATAGCCCCCTTTTCTTGGCTTTTTTTAAGTTCAGCCGTAGTGTTTCGTATGAACTCAGAGAGTGCGTCATACCCTTCATCACGTTGTAATACCAAGTTCATAACTTTATTGGCGTGTTCTCTTTTAACCCCTTTCTCAATAACTTTTAAATTTCCTCGGTCGTCTGCAAAGTAGACGTCGATACTAAACCACTTGGCAATGACCTCTTTAAGTTTTCGAATAACATGTATATGTTCAAACTCATCCCAGTTAATCATAAGGCTACCTCCCAAAAATCTAGTGAATGAAAAAGTGACGGCTAACTAATTACTACTGTACAGGTTGTAACGCTCTGAGTCAATCCTTGGCTGGCAAGTTTTCAGTCAAAAAATTATGAAAGAAAATTCACAATTGATTTTTTAATTCTAAATTCAATACGATAGAAATTTAAAAGTGCAGATTATGTGAGCGTTCATAATTGAGTCGTTGCAAAAATTACTGACAGTGTGTCTAGGAATTAACTAGATTGTTTTCCTACAGTAGCTCTGAAAGGTATCGACTGGTGTGTAAAACCTTTTTCTGAGCAACGGTTTTGGGAGTTCCCACTGCAGTGAGGGTTCCTCCTCCGTCTCCTCCTTCAGGACCAAGATCGATAATGTAGTCGGCCGCACAAATCAGTTGGAGGTTATGTTCGATAACGATAACTGAGTGCCCGTTTGAGATGAGTCTTCTAAGGACATGAATGAGTCTGGCAACTTCATTAAAATGAAGCCCAGTTGTCGGTTCATCTAAAATGAATAAGGTAGAAGAACCCTTACTCATAGTTTGAGAAAGCTCTCTAGCGATCTTGAGCCGCTGGGCCTCACCACCCGAAAGAGTAAAGCCCGGTTGCCCCAACTGGAGATAGCCTAACCCTACATCTATTAGGAGAGATAATTTAGTCCTTAGTGATGGGATGCCTTTAAAAAACTCATAGGCTTCGTCGATAGTCATTCTCAAACAATCATCGATGTTTTTGCCGCGATATTTCACATTTAAAATACTAGGTTTGAACCGTTTTTCATCGCAATCTTGGCAGGGAACCCAAACATCCTCCATAAAGACCATGTCCACTTTGATTCGACCTTCTCCTTCACAAGTCTCGCATCTGCCGCCGGAAACATTGAATGAAAAATAGCCAGGAGCAAATCCTTTTCTAGTAGCTTCTGGGGTTTGTGCGAATAAAGTTCGAACTTCATCATAACCCTTAATGAAAGTGAGCGGATTGGAACGGGAAGATTTTCCAATCGGGCTTTGATCTACCAGCTCAACCGAAGATAGATTTTCAAAGCCGCTGATTGAGCTGAACTTGCCGATTTTATCGCTTGTGCCCAATAATATTTTTGAGAGCGCTTGAAAAAGTGTATCGACTACTAATGTACTTTTACCTGAACCGGAGACTCCCGTAACGGCAACAATACAATTTAATGGGATGTCCACATCGATATTTTTTAAATTATTGCTGCTAGCACCACGAACTTCAATCCACTCTCCTGAAGGCTCACTTAAGGGCCTCATGAGGGCGTGCCGGCATTCATTTTTCCAATCTCTGACTGCCCTAGAGGTTGTGGAATCGGCTTTTAAAAAAAGTTCCCTAGAGCCAGAAAATATCACTTCTCCTCCGCGCATGCCAGAACCGGGACCCATATCAACAATATGTTGTCCCCATTCGATGACTTCAGGATCGTGTTCCACCAAAAGCAAAGTGTTCCCGAGACCGTAGAGTTTATTGAGAACCTTTAAAAGTTGACGCGTATCTTTGGGATGTAGTCCGATTGAAGGTTCATCGAGAACGTAAAGGGTATCGGTCAATCCCTGGCTTAGTTGAGTTCCAAGCAGAATTCTTTGGTATTCTCCGCCCGAAAGAGTACGAGTTAGCCGCGCTAATGTAAGATAACCTAGGCCTACGGTCTCCAAGGTATCCAACCTGCGATTGAGTTGAGCTAAAATGTCAGAGGAAATCTTTTTTTCCCTGTCAGATAAGGACAACCCAAAGAAAAATCTTTTTAACTCTAAAATAGTCATGGACGAAACTTGAGCTATACTTAAGTTCGCAACTTTAACCCGCAGAGTATCGTTATTTAAACGTTGCCCCTCACAGCTTTTGCAGGTGAAGGGAGAGGTGTAGCGGCTAATAAAAACGCGGATTCGCATTTTGTATTTGTCTTCCCCTAAAATCTTGAAAACGCCTCGCACACCTCGAAACTTTTTATCCCCATTAAAAACTAACTCGCGATGTTTTTTGGGGAGTTCTTTATAAGGAAGAGTCTCATCGATTTTATTAGCATGACAGAATTCAAGCAGTTTCTTTTGCCAGTGTTTTAGGGAGGGTTTTGTAAAGGGATCAATCGCTCCTCGTGCCAAAGAGAGAGAGGCATTCGGAACAATAAGGTCTTCATCAATCTCCAGAGTGTTACCAAATCCTTTACAGGTTTCACAGGCTCCTAAAGGGCTATTAAAAGAAAAGGAGATAGCCGACTTGGGGCTAGCAATTTCTAAACATTTAGGACAACGGGCAAATTTCGAAAAATTGGCTACAAGAGTATATTTTTTGTTTTCTTCAAGATAGAGGTTGGCTTCGTTGTCTCCGATTCCAATGCTATTTTGAAGCCCTTCGCTAAATCTTTTAAGTTCTTCCTTGGTAGTTTCAAGTTTAAGTTTTAGCCGGTCGATTACGACAATAAAATTTTTGGGTAGCTTTTTCTTTTTTAAAAGATCCTCAACGAGAATCGCCTCCGAACCCACAAGAACTCTCGTAAAACCTGATCGTAAAAGTTCATTGAGATAGTCTTCTGAGGTTTCTTTGGGTTTCGTATGAGCACAAATGAGAATTGTTTGTTCCGGATATTTGTTTCTTATTTGCTCATATATTTCTTGCGGGTGTTGTTGTTCTTTGGGTACATGACATTTCGGGCAATATTCTTGGCCGATTTTTTCAAACAGAAGTCGAAGGTAATCATTCAGTTCTGTTGTGGTACCTACCGTAGCCCTGGAGTTTCTTACCGGGTTAATTTGTTCTAGAGCTATGGAAGGGGGAATATTGTGTAACTTGTCAACCAAGGGGGCTTTGAATCGCTCTAGAAATTGTCTGGCATAGGTGGAGAGCGATTGCATGTAGCGTCTCTGCCCTTCGGCGTAGATTGTTTCAAAGGCAAGCGAAGATTTTCCAGAGCCACTTGGTCCGGTAATGATAATTGTTTTGCCAAGGGGAATATCGAGATCGATATCCTTGAGATTGTTTTGACGAACGCCCCGTAAAATAAGTTCTGGGTTAGTAGCTATGTTCTTTTTCTCGTCCATCGGTTACATTGCCAATTTAACAAGGTACTACTAAGGTTAGATTCCAGCAATGGACAAGAACAATAAAGTTTTACTTAGCATTTTTTGGGCTTTCTTAGTTCTCATTGGAGGTCTCTTTGCCTTTGTGCTGGATGCTTTTATTAGAGTTCCCGATTTTAATGAGATGCGCTCCAAAATAGTCGTGCCTATTAAGTTAGCCGATAAGAGCTGGGTAGATCGGGAAATGGGGCCCAAAACATCCGGCTGGGTCGGGACTAAACAAATTTCCAATTCTATGTTTATGGCAGTTATTGCTTCTGAGGATACGAGCTTCTTTAGCCATCAGGGGGTTGATTATCACGAACTAAGAGAGTCTATCAAAAAGGATTGGGAGGAGAAAAGATGGGCTAGGGGCGGGAGCACTTTAACCCAACAGGTGGTAAAAAATGTGTACTTAAGTCGGCAAAAATCTCTTTGGAGAAAATTCAAAGAACTAGTTTTGGCGAGAGCGATCGAAAAGGTGTTATCCAAAACGGAAATCCTTACCTTTTATCTCAACATGGCTGAATGGGGTCCTAGTATTTACGGTATAAAAGAAGCGGCTAGTTATTATTTTGGAATATCTCCCTCGAAAATCACTCCTAAACAGGCAGCTTTTCTAGCTATGTTGTTACCCTCACCCATTAAATATCATTCTTATTTTGTCAAAAAGGAACTCACCCTATTTTCCAAGCGAAGGGTTGGAAAGATATTAAGAATTATGAATCGTATGGGGTACTTGGAAGATGACCAGTATCAAACTGCTCTTCAAGAAAGATTGTGGGGTGTTGCTGGTGAATTGTCCGTTTATCGTGAGGATGAAACCGAACCGAATGAAGAGAGCGATTTGGGAGTTTTAATGGATGTTTTGGCCGACCCTAACCCCAGGTCAGAGGTTAATCAGCCTCCCTCAAGCGATGTGGAAACAACTCAACCTAAAGCGGAGCCCCCCGTCGAAGATGTTTTGGAAGAGCCGGCTTTTCAGAAACCTCGGTAATTCAAAAGAAAATCTCTCGGACAAGGCTCTTTAAGAAAAACCCTCTACTAGGCCAAGTATTTAGGTTTACGGTTTAGATATTTTCCCATTGAGACAAACCTAGGGTATGGTAGCGGATCTATTATGACCCAGAAGGGGAACAGATGCTTTTCTTCATAAGGTTTATTTCAATTGTAACTTTTTTCACTGTCTTAGGATGTACAACTACCTGGCATCAAAAAGGGACCGGCTTAATTCATTTTGATGAGGCTCTCTATCCCAATCGGATTATCGATGCTCACAGCCATTTTGCAATTGAAGATGAAGTTAAAGAGTCTCAACAGCCTTCGACGCAGATGGAACAGATGTACCAGAATGCTAACGTAGTCGGTGCCGTCGTTCATTTGCCGCAGAACCCTCAAAAGTTAAAGAAATTAAAGATTTTCAGAGAGAAATCTAAAATCAAATGGGCGATATGTGCACCGATTGTTCCAACCACTTTGCTCGCCACAGTGGAAGAGGGTTTAAAACGACATGATTATCAATGTATGAAGGTCTATTTGGGCTATGTACCGCGGTATGCTTTAGATCCTTTCTATATTGCATTCTATAAGTTGGCTGAAAAATATCGAGTCCCTGTCGTTTTTCATACCGGGGATACTTACGACAAAAAAGCCAAAGTGAAATACGCTGAGCCGCTACAGATTGATGAAGTAGCTTTAAGGTTTCCTAAAGTGAATTTTGTCTTGGCTCATATGGGAAATCCCTGGTTTTCGTCAGCAGCCGAAGTAGTTTATAAAAACGATAATGTGTTTGTTGACCTCTCTGCCTTAATGCTTGGCGATGTTTCTAAAGCTAATCCTGAAGCTGTTGAAGAGTTAGTGACTAAGCCTATGCGTTGGTTTTGGTTTTATGTTGAAAACCCTAAGAAGATGATGTTTGGAACTGATTGGCCTCTTATGGAAGTTAAACCCTATGTTCAAGCTGTGATGAAAGCTGTTCCGAAAGAACATTGGGATGAAGTTTTCTACAAAAATGCTGCTGAACTATTTGGATTGGACAAGAACTAGAATTGAGCACTTAAATAAAGAATCCGCGAGTGAGCAGAACCAGAGATATAGTCTGAAAGATTGAAGAGGGCATTGAAGAGTCGATCAAAGCGGCTTTCTTCTTCGTCGCTATCTCCTAGTAGGAGGTCTTTGATGAGGCCTTTAGAGGGTGCTTTGATGATGACAGGGGCTTGCTCATTAAGCCCAGATAAAGCTTTCGCTTCTTTGACGGCCTCCTGATAACCGCCTAGAGCATCAACTAATTTGGCTTTTTTAGCTTGGGCTCCAGTCATGATGCGACCGTCGGCTATTTCATTAAGTTCGGCATCGGTTAAATGTCTTCTGTTTTGGACCTCTTTTCTAAATTGGACATGCACATCATCAAGCAGAGACTGAAGAAAAAGTTTTTCCTCCGGAAGCATTTTTCTTGAAGGGTTGCCGATATCCTTCAACCTCCCCGATTTGATCGCATACCTCTCAACTTTGGCCCAATCTAAAAGTCTCTCAGTATTAATGAACTCCATAATGACACCAATACTGGCTGTTAGAGTTCCAGGGTTTGCAAAAATCTTTCGCCCACCGAGCGCGGCATAATATCCACCACTGGCCGCCAAGGATCCCATGGAGATAATAACTGGTATTTTCTGGTCTAAAGATTTGATCGACTCATAAATTTCTTGAGAAGGACCTACGACGCCACCCGGGGAGTTAATTCTGATCACAACAGCTTTACTCATTTTATTTTCACCAATGGCTTCGATATTTTTGATGAATGTGTTGCTAGTGTAGATCACCCCATTTAAGTCCAAAACCACAACGTGAGGCAGATTTGGATTTTGAGAGCTCCCGACTACTGTTCGTTTTAGGATCGATACGGTTAAAGAGACAATCATGGTGGTGAAACACACCACCATGATTGCTAAAAGAATTCGCATGATTTTTTTCATGCTTAGTTTTTATCAGACCCTTCATCTGAAGAGCCGGGCTCGGTTTTTTCGGCTGCTTCCTTCAGTTTTGCAGCTAGAGATTCATTAAGGACATCTCCGAAACTGGTACGTGAAGATGAAGAAGTTTGCTTAGCGTAGTGACGGATGTTTTCCCTCTCTTCAGCTTTGTTCATTGCTTTGACCGACAAGGACAATTTATGCTCCTTCAAGTCAACGGCAGTGACCATACACTCGATTTCGGTTCCTTCCGTAAAGGTTTTGAGTTGCTCTTTTGGTTTGCCAACATCGCCATCTAATTCGGAAACGTGCAACAAGCCTTCAATTCCCTGTTCAATTTCAAGGAAAATTCCAAAGTCTGCGACTTTGGTCACTTTACCTTTAACTCGAGTTCCAGGGGCGTATTTGTCGGCTACTGCGCGCCAAGGATCATTGGACAATTGTTTGATACCCAAGCTGAACTTTTCAGCAGCTTTGTCTATGGAGAGAACCATGCATTCGACTTCTTCACCCTTTTTGAAGTGAGTGTTTGGATCGATTGCTTTGTTTTCCCAGGTGATATCACTAACGTGTACTAAGCCGTCGATACCTTCAGGGACTCCTACAAAGACACCGAAATCGGTGGTGTTCTTAATGACACCTTTGATTTTGCTGCCTACTGGATATTTATCAGCAATGATATCCCAAGGATTGGGCTCAATTTGCTTCATTCCTAAGGAGATACGACGATTACCGGTATCAACATCAAGAACGATAGCTTCAACCACGTCATTTTCATTGAGGATCTTTGACGGGTGTTTCACTCTCTGAGTCCATGACATTTCAGAAACGTGAACCAATCCTTCGACTCCAGGCTCAAGCTCAACAAAAGCACCGTAGTCTGTGAGACTGACGACTTTACCTTTGACTCTCATGCTGAGGGAGTAACGTTGTTCCACTGTGTTCCAAGGATCTGGCAACATTTGTTTGTAGCCAAGGCTAACACGCTCTTTATCCTCATCGTATTTAAGAACTTTAACTTGGATTTTGTCTCCGACTTTAAAGAGCTCCGAAGGATGCTTAATGCGGCCCCAAGACATGTCTGTAATGTGAAGTAGACCATCTAAACCACCCAAATCAATGAAAGCACCATAGTCGGTAAGGTTTTTGATCAGCCCTTCGGTGACCAGGCCTTCTTCGATATTGGAAAGGGTTTTCTCTTTCATGCGAGCTCTTTCTTCCATGAGCAGCATTCTTCGAGATAAAACGATGTTTCCACGCTTTTTGTTAAATTTGATAATTTTGAACTTGTAGCTTTTGCCAAGATATTGGTCCAAGTTTTTTGTTGGGCGAATGTCGACTTGAGAGCCAGGTAAGAAAGCCTTAACACCGATATCGACGGAAAGCCCGCCTTTAACTTTAGCGACTACTACACCTTCGACCAATTCATCTTTTTCGCAAGCTTCACTAATTTCATCCCAAGCACGAAGAACGTCAGCCTTCTCTTTGGAGAGGATTAAGCGACCTTCATCGTCTTCAACTTTCTCAATGTAAACGAGAATGTGATCATTGGCTGCAACGATCAATTCCCCTTTGTTGTCTAAGAATTCTTGAGAGCTAATTTGTCCTTCAGATTTGTAACCGATATCGATAGTGACAAAATCGCGATTGGTAGCAACGACTAGCCCTTCGACTACTTCACCTTCTTGGAATTTAGCCCCTTTTTGGCTTTCTTCTAGAAGTTGAGAGAATGTTTTTCCATTCTCTTGTAGTTTTTCTCCGAGATCTTCTAAAAACCGATCTTCAGAGGGAAGTTCTGGTAACTCGGTTACCGATAACTTTTGTAGTTGAGATAATAAGCCTTTGTTTTTTGTTTCTTGACTCAAGCCCATCCTCTTTTGATTTCTTGTGGTTTGTTCTCCCAAACCAGGGTTATCTAATGACATGAAAAATGACTCCTGACTTTAAATCGAGACTTTCGATCAAAGTCACCTGTGACAAACGCCAATCAGGATTTGTTAGTGGGCCTAGGCCCGTTAATTTTTTCAAAACGACTCTGGTTTTGCTTCCTGAAATCGCGGTTAAAGCGCCGCCTTAACCATGAGAAGGTTGACTCAATAGGATTCAAGCCACCCACTTTGAGCGCATGTTTTCCTATTTTTAGAGCTTAGAGTCAATAAATTTAATGAGTTATCAATGGCTAAGCTTTAAGAACGCCCCTGGCAATTTGGTCTCTTTCGATAGCTTCAAAGAGAGCGGTAAAGTTTCCTTCTCCAAATCCATTGTCCCCGCGCCGTTGAATGACTTCGTAAAAGAAGGGACCCACGACATTTTTAGTAAAAATCTGAAGAAGATACCCTTGGCTACTGCCATCCACAAGAATGCCTAAGTCAGCAAGTTCCTTAAGATTTTCTTTTATATTAGGGACTCTTTTGGGAACGGCTTCGTAGTAGGTTTGAGGAACCGACAGAAAGTCTAAGCCCTCTTTTTTCAATTTCACCAAAGTTTCCACGATATTGTTGGTAGTTAAAGCAAGGTGCTGTACTCCCGCACCATGATTCATATCTAGAAACTCTTGAATCTGGGATGCATTTTCGGTGGGTTCGTTCACCGGCATTTTAATTACCCCATTTGGACTTTCCATGACTTTTGAGTAAAGGCCGGTTCTTTCAGTGTGGATGTCAAAAAAACGGGTGTTTTTAAAGCCAAAAATCTGTTCATAATATTTGGCCCAGTTTTCCATCTCACCCTTCGCGACGTTATTTGTGACATGATCAATTCCCATGAGTCCAAAGCCGCGGCTGGTGATTTTATAGGGGACATCAAATCCTTCAGCAAAAAGATTCCCCTTTCTAGAAATGAAGGTATGTCTGACATCTCCAAACGCCTTAATTGAGGCTTGAGTGACCGCTCCAAAATCCTTTTGGTAAGTTCTGGGACTTTCTATAACTTCAGCTCCCCTGGATACGGCTATCTCCAACGCTGAGACGGCATCTTCGCAAAGAAAAGCAACTGATAGGATTCCATCACCATGAGCGTGATGGAATTTAGCGACTGGGTCTTTGGGGTCGGTGCTGCGACTTAAAATAATGTTAATGTCGTTTTGGACGACTCGATAAGACTTAAGCTTGCGCTCGTGAATTTCACGGGTCCCTGCTTTTTCAAAGCCCATGTGCAAGTAGAGAGATAACGCTTTGTCAAGATCCCCCACTGCAAATTCAACAAAATCAAAACCAATAATTTTTAAGGATTCAAAGTCAGCCATAGTGTTACCAATTAATAGTTTTGATAGGTGATTGTCAATTAAGGTCAATGAGATCGGGTCGTTTGTCTTGGGTGCGTTTAAGGGCTTGTTCCAGTCTCCAAGCTTCAATTTTTTTGTGATCCCCGCTTAGTAAAATTTCGGGGACTTTATGGCCCAAATATTCTTGAGGTCGAGTGTAATGAGGGTACTCAAGCAATGTTTTGTCGTCCAGCGACAGGGCGAACGATTCCGTGGACGCTGTGGTCTTAGAACCGAGGGTTCCTTCAAATTGACGAACCATCGAGTCTGCTAGAGCTAGGGCGGGGAGTTCTCCTCCAGTTAAAACAAAATCACCTAAAGACACCTCTTCATCTACCCAATGGTCGATGAAACGCTGATCGACCCCTTCATAGTGTCCGCAGACAAAAATAAAATGTGTCGTATAAGCTCTTTTCGAAAAACTGCAGACCAATTGGTGATTAAGACGCTTTCCGCCAGGATTAAAGTAAATAACGGATGAGTTTTCTTTTCCGATCTCATTTTTTATAAACTCAATGGCTTTAACCAAAGGATCCATTCTTAGAACCATGCCTCCGCCCCCGCCATAAGCTACATCATCAACGCTATGGTGTTTATCACCGGCAAAATCTCTTAATTGGTAAATTTTGAAATCAAAGAGTCCTGCTTTATACGCGCGACCTAAAATACTGGTTGTCATCCATATCTGGATTGGCTCTGGAAAGAGAGTGAGAAAGTGAAACTTTGGACAACTCATTCAAAACTTAAGAAGTCGGACAAGTTTTTTAACCAGATTGTTCTTTGAGAAATATCGATTTTTTGAATGTACTTTGAAGTGGCCGGAATTGAAAAAACATTCCCGTTTGATTCAATCCACCATCTGTCTTGGTTGATTTCAGGTGTTTGGTTTGAGGTTGGCTCGATCGACGTGAGCGTTCCACAGTGTTTTTGCGAAAAACTATCCACGACTGAAGATCCCAACAGATCATGAATATAAAATTCGTTTTCTGCTACAGGTGCTAAGTCCTGTCTTAACGCATAGACAGAATAGGTGCGATAGCCTTTCGCCATCGTATCGCTAGTAATTCCCGAGAGTTCTAACTTCCATCCCTTGGGCATCCAAGCGCTTTCGATGACTTGATGTTCGGTTGTAATGTCGGGAGACTTTCCTAAGTACAAAGTCGTTAAATAAGATAGAGCTGAATCTCGACCTGAATCTGTCTTGGCAACAAGAGCCCCCTTAAAACCATGGGGCCTAACCACTTTTGCAATTTCAACTAATTCCATCAACTGCAAAGCTCTAATTCTGTCCTATTCTAGAATTTCTAGAACAGAGCGTTTTCTAAGTTTAGTAGAAACTGCGGCAAGGATTGTTCTGAGTGAGCGAGCGGTTCGACCTTCTTTTCCAATTATTTTCCCTAGGTCTTCCTTGGCGACTTTTAATTCAATAACTGTGGTCTGTTCCCCTTCAACTTCCGCAACATTTACCTGTTCCGGATAGTCGACCAGGGCCTTTGCCATTACTTCTACTAAGTTTCTTAACTCTTCCACTTGAGTCCTCCATTTTTTGGGCAACCCAAAACTAGAACTAATTACGCTTCTTTAGCTTTGGCTTTAGCCTTAGCCGGTTTTTTGGCTTTGGCTTCTTTTGCCGGTTTATCGCTAGCCACAGGCTGCGGAGCTGCGGCTTGTAACTGCTTAAGTACCGGCTTCAAACGAGTTCTTACCGAATCAGAGAGCTGAGCACCTGTGCTTAGCCAGTACTCCAAACGATCTCTTTTTACTGAAAGAGAAGTATCTCCTTTAATGGGATCATAAGCACCGATATGCTCGACGAATTTTCCGTCTCTAGGAGCGCGGTTGTCTTGAACAACCATTCGAAAATAAGGTTTTTTCTTTGTTCCGTGTCTTGAAAATCTGATAACTGTCGCCATTTATTTATAAGCCTCCAACATGCGCTTTTAGCGAATAATACTACTGCCTACTCTCCTACCACATCCTATTGCGTTTTCCCAAAGACATTTTTGTAAGTCTAGTCATCATCTTACGGGCTTCGAGAAACTGTTTCATAAGCTTGTTAATATCCTCAACCTTAGTCCCGGATCCGGCTGCAATCCTTTTTCTGCGGCTACCGTCGAGTAAATTGTGGTCCACTCGCTCATTGGGGGTCATGGATTGGATGATAGCTTCAATCTTTTTTAGTTCGGTATCCGGCGGAGCCATGTCCTTGAATTGCTTAGTCATTTGCCCCATTCCAGGGAGAAATTTCATAAGGTTTTCAAAGGATCCCATTTTTTTTATTTGCTGAAGATGGGAGTAAAAATCGGCCAGGGTAAAGTCATTTTTTTTGGCTTTTGTCGCGAGTTTTAGGGTCTCTTCAGGGTCTAAAGTGGTGGTGGCCTTCTCTGCTAAAGAGAGTAGATCCCCCATATCTAAAATCCGGGAGGCCAATCGATCGGGGTGAAAAACTTCAAAATCGGCCGATTTTTCACCGATCCCGACAAATTTAATGGGAACTCCAGTTACGGCTCGCACTGATAGAGCCGCTCCACCTCTGGCATCCCCATCGAGTTTGGTTAGAATCAATCCCGATAAAGCCAGTCGTTCATTAAAACTTGAGGCAATTTTAACGGCGTCCTGTCCGGTCATTCCGTCGATTACTAAAAGGATTTCAGCGGGTTGAAAAACTTGGGCTAGTTCAGAAACTTCATCCATCATTTCGTTATCGATATGGAGTCGTCCAGCCGTATCAACCAAAAGAACATCCATGTTTTTTCGAATGGCCTCTTCTTTCGCAAGAATAGCGCGTTCTCTGACCGATTTAGTTGTGGAGCTTTCAAAGTTTTCAATCCCAAGCGACTGCATTTGGATGGCCAACTGTTCGATGGCAGCGGGTCGGTAAACGTCCATCGAAGCGGCCAACACCGATTTCTTGAATTTGTCTTTGATATATTTGGCTAATTTAACACTACTAGTTGTTTTTCCACTTCCTTGTAGCCCCACTACCATAAAGACTGCCGGGGGACGGACTCGAAAGTTGAGTTCCGTAGCTTTGCCACCCATGACGTGAGTCAATTCTTCATAAACGATTCGTATAAAATGTTGTTCCGGACTGATGCTTCTTTGAACTTCTTTTCCGAGCGATTTAGCGCGAACTGATTCGATAAAGTCTTTAACGACTTTGACGTTAACGTCCGCCTCGAGAAGATTGGTCCTAAGTTGACGACAAACTTCGTCCAGGGTCTCCTCTGACAATCGAGTTTTCCCGCTCAGGGTTCTTAAAGTTGTGACAAGCTTTTCTGTAAGAGAATCAAACATAGTTTGCGTAAAATAAGCTTAACCCCACTTCTTGTCGAGTGGCGGTTTTATGCTTTTACATTTTAGTTGGAAGCAACGCAAAAATACTAAAACTTGTAGTCTCTGACGTAATGGCAGGTATAGCCGCCGGGATTCTTTTTAAGATATTTTTGGTGATAGTCTTCGGCCGGATAAAAAGGCATGGCGGATATGATCTCAGTGACAACCGGACGTTTCCAGGCTCCGGAGCGGTCCACCATTTCTTTCACCCTTTGCGCTACCTTTTTTTGTTCGTCATTGTGATAAAAGATAACGGAACGGTATTGGCTCCCAATATCGTTTCCTTGTCGATTTAGAGTGGTGGGGTCATGCATTTTAAAAAAGAATTTTAGAAGTTCTTCAAAAGATATCAATTTGGGATCAAACTCGATCTCGACACTCTCGGCATGCCCAGTCGCTCCAGTTTTAATGATGTCATATGTAGGATTGGGTAAAGATCCTCCCGTATAGCCCACTTGAGTTGAAATAACCCCTTTATAAGTTCTTAGCAGCTCCTCAACTCCCCAAAAGCATCCCCCTGCCAAAGTAGCGATCTCTGTTTTGTTTGGTTTTGCACCCACATTACCCCCCAGTGACAGAAATGTTATCAATAAGTAGGGTAGGGCTTTCTTCGGCACTGTCAATAACTTCCGTCTCTTTAGAAATTTCAACGAGGTCTTTTCCAAGAGCTTCAAAAATATTTCCTGAGATGAGCGTTTCTTGAACATAATATTGCCTTTCTCCATTTACCCACCATTCAGCACCTTTGGCCACACCTGAAAAATCGCCGGTGACCGGATCCGATTGGCCGGAATATCTGTGAACAACTAGGAAGCTTTTCTGGTTTTGAGCAGCTCTTTGGTAGAGGCTGTCCTCAGGTGAACTACCGGCCATCAAGCACAAATTGTGAGGCGAAACTGTAGGTAAACTAGAAGGGCCCCCCGCCGCATGCCCTGTGCTGGAAAGTTGAAGCGCATGAGCCGCGTAATGATCTAGACAAAAGTTTTTTAGAACTCCACGATCTATTAATGAAAGTGGAGCAGTGGGTGTCCCTTCGCGATCGAAACTGGAACAACCGGACCTGTCCTTTAGCCACGGGTTATCTGTAAGGGTAAGGGCCTTATTTAAAATAGGAATCTCCCGATCTTTAAGGGTCCATTTGCCGGTATTTTCAGCAATGACTCGTCCGTTAAGATGATAAGAGAGGCTAGAAATCAGAACGTCTAAAACAGCTCTTGGGGTAAAAATGACCATTCCTTTGTAGCTTTCGGATTTTCCTATTTGTAAATTGCGTAAAACCTCAGCGACAAAATTTCGAGCCGAGAAAACTATTTTGTCTCCTGCTTCGGCCGCTGACCGTACCATTTGAGAAAAATAATCGAAGCTCGTGATGTTATTTCCCTCAACCCCCATGCCCATGAGGCTCCAGCCAACGGCAGAATCTGCTTCAAGTTGGTGAGTGCCGAGCGAGTTGAGCACTAAGGAAAGACTGGTCCCGATTTCAACAGAACCTTCATTGAGCCGAAATCTTTTATCCTTTATGGCTTCTCCAACTAAAAGGCGTGTCCAATCCTTCTGAGTTTGCAATGAGATATCAATAAGGGCAGGATCGAGCAGATTTTTGGGGGAGTTTGTGGGGACATTAGCACTTAGGTTGATAGAGTAGTGCGGATTGGCTGGTGAAAAACCAGCGATTTCAATCGCTTTCATTGCAATTTCTTTGAGTTCGCTAGGTTCGGTAGAGTTACACGAGGCAAACCCTTGTTGTTGTCCTTTTAAAACTCTGATTCCTAAAGAGTAGCCGTCATCAGCAGAAGCCAAGTGATAATCCTGTTTCTCTAAACCGATTCTTGTTTTGTTACCGTAGCTTCCACAAACTTCAGCTACATCAGCTCCAGCTTTAACCGCAAAAGTAAGAAGCTTTTCTGCTGCTGATTCGAGTTTATCTTTTTCAATTCGAAGTGGCTGACTCATTCTTGAACTCCTCCGATAGTAGCTCGACACCGAATAAAAGGGCCGCCGGCGTCGACTTTAGCAGGTTGGCCTTTTCCACAATATCCGGATCCGAGATCTAATAAGAATTCTTTCGAAACGGCGTCAACAGTCGATAAGACCTCAAAAGCTTGACCAGAGATGGTGGCGCCTCGGTACATTTTTGTTAGTTTGCCATTTTCAATTTTTGTGACTTTCTGAGCTCCGAACATAAACTCTCCCGTAGCGTCGGCCTGACCGCCTAAAGGACAATCGACTAAATATCCCTCATCGGTGGTAGCAATGATTTCCTCTAAGCTTTGTTGTCCTGGTTCAATATAGGTGTTTCTCATTCGAATCAAAGGTTCATCATGATACAGCCAAGCACGACCATTGCCGGTTGGCTCCACCCCAAAAATAGCAGCAGATTCTCGGTTATGGAGATAAGAGTTGAGAATCCCGTTTTTAATGATGGTGGTCTTTTGGGTGATTACCCCCTCGTCATCGACTAAGAGTTCTCCTCCTGAGTATTTAATTCCATTGACTGTACCGCTATCGCTTAAAGTGACTAAAGGGCTTGCAACTTGAGTTCCAAGTTTGTCTTTAGCAACTGAACCGGACAAAACAAAATCCGCTTCTACTGTATGCCCGATAGCTTCATGAGAAAGTAGTCCTACCATGGCGGGAGATAAAATGAGAACTGCATTGCCGCCAGGAATTTTGGGCGCCGAAAGTAAATCAACAGCTAATTTAGCGGCGTTTTCTGACATTTCACTTAAGGAACTTCTTGAAAACAGGCAGTCCCAGCTTCCAGTTTTTCCTACAGACTCGTGGCTTTCAGCCATCTCTCCCGATTTCGATGCAATGGCTCCAAGTTTGATTTCATTCCTGGCTAAACTTGAAGTGGCATTAGCTCCATCGGTTGTAACTATGACTTTGTCTTCAAAAAGCTCATTATAAACACAGGTGGCACTTTGAATTAGAGACGAACTTTTTCGAGTTTGCTCTTCGGCTTTGAGTACCGCTTGAAGCTTCTGATCGAGGGGCATTTTTTGCAGCAACTCATAACCAGGGATGATGAATAAGCCCTTAGCAAGTTTTGTTGGGGGAAGCTTTTTTATTTGGGCTTTTTTGAGTTGGCTAAGCGATTTAGCACATTCGATCGCAAGTTTTAAAGTTTTCTCTAGGGAATGAGGGCTTAAGTCTGAAGTAGAAGAAAAACCCCAAGCCCCATCAACCAAAACCCTAATTCCGACTCCAGAGGTGAGATTTGACTTGGCCTGTTTGACTAGCCCTTTTTGTACCGATAGGGCTTGCGAGGTTCGCTTGTGATAACGAGCTTCGGCCCAATAAGGAGATTTTGAAAGGGTATTTTCCAGAAGTTCTGAAACAGATTTCATGTAGTTCCTTCCTCTTTAAGTGCTAAAAAATAAAAACAGATGAAGACGTCTACCAACCCTCCGAGGCAGATAGAAAAAGAAACATCAAAAAGGGGAGCGTAGCCGAATTGTTCCGACAACTGATTAACCAAAAATGAGATGGGAAGTTCCATTAAAAATGTTGCAAGAGCAATGACTAAAGTTACAAAAAAGTTTTTTCTAGAATGAGTAACTATTTGTTTTGACGCGTAGAGGTACTGTGCCACGGTTTGCTTCGAGGACGAGACTACCAAAATAGGAACGAAAAAATAGAGCGCCATAAAATAAAGACCAGGTAGTATAAAAGCGGCTAGCCCCAAACCAAAAAACATTGCCACCATGAGCGAAGTCAGAACAAGCGTAGTGATTGTCGTTGGACCGATTGAATATATTGCTTTTAGGAATGTGCGTAAGTTTCTCCTGTCTGGGAGATTTATTAGAATATAATTAAATGCAGTTCCTAAACTTGAACCGATGGAGAACAAAGGCAATAAAATAACAACAGCAACGATCGGATGGTTTTCTAAAAAGGGGTCTAAAAATCTTTGAAGAAGAACTAATACAGCGAGCGGAATTTGGGTAAGGGAAACTAAAGGAAAATAGGACGAGTAAAACTTTAAAGAGTCCCTGCAGATGGTTTTGTTAGAAATCATGTTGGTATAAGGTGTCATCGTAGCTAATTTCAAGTCTTTAGTCTATCTCGTCTGTGTCACTCATGAGATTCAACAAAAACTGAGGTGACTTAAATTCTTCAAAGTAATAAAATTTCACTCATGAAACATCTTTGGCCAGCTCAACCGGCACAAGTTTTACACACCTCGGGTTCTGATTTTGAAATCGGCAAACTACATGCAGAAATCTTGGGCGATAGGGTTCACGAAGGTATGATTGGTTTTTATGGAGCCTTTTGGGAGCGGATTTTAAAAAATCGGCCCAAATCCTTCCCAAGAAATCTGATCACAGCGCTCATTCAAAAGCTTGTAGATCCGGGGCTAGTCAATCAGTTGGTCAAACAGGTCCCTGATTACGCAAGAGACCGGATTTTAGGATTAGCCGCGGCATCTAATTTGCCTTTTCAAAAGTTGTTTACTCCGTTGGTGCTTCCCGACTTGCTTCCCTTGCTTCAAGCTTA
Source organism: Deltaproteobacteria bacterium (assembly GCA_016875135.1). Lineage (GTDB taxonomy): Bacteria > Bdellovibrionota > FAC87 > UBA2466 > UBA2466 > UBA2466. The sequence goes on along the minus strand of VGSE01000008.1, from coordinate 1,467 downwards.
TGCTGGAAAATTTGGGGTTATTAATTACGTCGATGTTTCTCCTCCTCCTTTGTTTGGTTGTTCGAGTTTTGTTCAGCGAGGGAAAAAATTTCTACAAGGAAGAAATCTCGATTTCCCGGGAGTAGGGTACTGGGATAGGTACCCTATTATTCAAATGATGGCGCCAAAGGGAACTTTGCGCTATATCGGATTTGCCACCGCCGGTGTTCCGATAGCCGGGATAACCGGAGTGAATGAGGCACAGATTAGCGTTGCCTTACACCAACACTATTGTTTTGAAACGAATTTTAAAGGACACCTTCCCTTTGTTATTGGAGAAGAAATTTTGCGACGAGCACGAAATTTAAATGACGCTTTGGAGATTTTAAAATTGTTTAAAGTCGCTTCCTCATGGGCTTTTGTCATCGGAGATGGAAAGAGTCGTCGAGCTTTTATCTATGAAACCCACCCCAGAGCTGCGGGGATACGATGGCTAGATGAAAATAATACCTTACTCACCCATTCTAATTTTTATCAAACGGAGGAACCAGCTAACAAGGAATATGCCACTACCCAAAGAATGGTCTGGGATAATTTTGCAAGATCAAAACGGCTGAAAGATATCATTGAGAAAGCAGGAGCTGATTTTGATGTCCCGCAAGCAGTGAAAGCGATAAGTGATCATTGGGACATCTATTGGAAGCAGGAAAGAATTATGAATCGAACCGTTTCTCAGATTTATAATGTCCAGAGCGTTGTTTGGGATTTAGAAAATATGAAGGCTTATTTCGCTGAAGGGAATGCCCCCGTTCAGCTGGGTAATTATTACGAGTATGATATGGGAGATATTTTTTCGGGGCACTCAGGTAGAACAGGAAACTTTTTTGAAGGTTATGTTTTTCAAAATAGAGCCCGACGAGAGGCTAAGCACCATTTCATCCATTCTTTTATCCATTCGTTTGAAGGGAAGTTTTCAGAAAGTCGTGAGGAGTTATCTCAAGTCATAAAATACGAAGATTTTCCTGAGGCGCGTCTAATTTCTGGTTTGCTGGCGTTAAAAGACGGGGAGTATGGGGTAGCTTCTGATCTATTTGTTTCGGCAAAATCTTTAATCGAAAGAGAAAAAGAGGCTTTAAAATTAACCGTTTTTCCTCCCGAGTATTTTGAAATTTGGCTCTACTGGGCTAGGACTTTGGATTTGCAGGGCAAGAGAGAAGAGGCATTGAAGCAATATAAGTTGATAGAAGCACACCCAGATTTAAATGACGCGAGTGTCAGAAAAATCGCTAAAAGCAAAAGGTCCTACAGCAGGGAGCAAGTGGATCGGATTATTATGCCTTACTCCAGTTATTTGCCTTTTGTGTAAGTTTAATTCGGGGCTTGGGTGGCTAAGGCTATTTTCTCTGCTCCGGCAGCTCTTGCAGCATCCATAATTTTTACTGCTTTGCCGAGAAAAATTGATTCATCTCCACGGATGATTACGGTTTT